>JAYFQW010000057.1 GCA_034926675.1 Clostridia bacterium
TACCGCGATGAGGACAGCCTCTTCACCGTGGCCCAGATCGGGATGGATGGTGGAACCACCGTGACTGCTGTGGGGCCATTCCCATCTGCGTCTGTGGGGCAGGCGGTGAAGGTGAGCGGTTCATGGGTGCAGCACCGCGAGTATGGTAAGCAACTCCGCGTGGATCATGTGGAGACTATCGCGCCATCCACTCTTCAGGGCATTGAGAAGTATCTTGGATCCGGCTTGATTCGAGGCATTGGCCCAAGCACTGCTCGCCGTCTGGTGAAGCAGTTTGGTCATGATACTCTGCAGGTCATAGAATCCCAACCGGACGCGCTCATGACTGTTCCTGGAATCGGCAAGGTCAAGGCCGAACGGATAGTGAAGGCAGTAGCTGAGCACAAGTCCGTGCAGAAGGTCATGGTCTTCCTTCAGTCGTACGGAGTCACTCCCACTTACGCCGTCAAAGTGTACAAGCGCTATGGTGAGGACTCTATCGATGTGGTCAGCCGGAATCCCTACCGGCTTGCGGACGACATATACGGAATCGGGTTCAAAACTGCCGACAGGATAGCGAGGGAACTGGGAATCGACAGGGATTCCATGAGCCGGGTCCAGGCTGGGATCAAATACTGGCTAGCGCGAGCCTCCGATGAAGGGCATTGTTACTCTGATCTGAAGGAGTTCGTGGAAGCTGTTTCTGCAGAGCTGGAGGTGGCGCGCGAGCTCGTGCAGCAGGGCCTCAAGGTCCTTGAGGAATCCGGGGATGTGTTCATTCAGAATGAGACCGCCGTGTACCTGGCGCCTTTCTACCACGCGGAGAAGGGTGTGGCGCGGCGGCTCTGCGAGCTCGCCGAGGCCAGAATGTGGGCACTGGAGGAGCTCCCTGAGTCCGAGCTTGATGAGGCGCAACGCCGAGCTGGCCTTTCGCTCGGGGTCCAACAGCGCAATGCCGTGATGAGATCGTTTCAATCCGGGGTGATGGTGATCACTGGAGGCCCCGGAACAGGCAAGACGACCACTCTGAGACTCATCATCGATCTGTTCGAGCGGCGAAAGCTCCGCGTGTACCTGGCGGCGCCAACTGGACGAGCTGCGAAACGGCTATCGGAGGCCACCGGAAAGCCGGCGAGGACTATCCATCGCCTGCTTGAGTTCGGACCGGGCGAGCAGGGCTGGCGCTTCGGCAGAGGGGTGGATAGCCCCCTTGAGTGCGACGTTCTTGTAGTCGACGAAGTATCGATGGTCGACATCCTACTGATGTATAACCTGCTTAAGGCGATCCGTCCTGGAATGAAGCTAGTGCTCGTCGGAGACGTGGACCAGCTCCCATCTGTAGGCCCGGGCAACGTGCTCCGGGATGTGATCGATTCCGGAGTGGTGGATACGGTCGTCCTCGACCAGGTTTTCAGGCAGGCCCCCGGGAGCATGATCGTGATGAATGCCCACCGGATCAACAAGGGCGAGATGCCTGAGTTCCGCGACGCGAACGATTTCTACTTCATGTACCAGGAAGACCCCGAGAAGATCGTTGAGACAGTGGTGGCAGCAGTAGCGACCAGGCTGCCTCGCTACCTGAAATGCGATGCCATGGACGACATACAGGTGCTTTCGCCGATGAGGAGGACTGTGACGGGCGTCGACAACCTCAACGCTGTTCTTCGGGACGCTCTGAACCCTCCGCGCCGAGCTGCCTCGGAGATACGGGCAGGGGCGCTTCTATTCCGCCGCGGAGACAAGGTCATGCAGGTCCGCAACAACTACGAGCGCAGAGTGTGGAACGGCGATATGGGGCGGATTGCACGGATCGACCCTGAAGAGGGCGAGGTGGTGGTGAGGTTCCCGGAGGCCGATGGAGACAGGGATGTGACCTATCGGCAGGAGGACCTCGACGAACTCACCCTTTCCTACTGTGTGTCCATCCACAAGAGCCAGGGGAGCGAGTATCCTGCAGTGGTCATTCCGCTTTCGACGCAGCACTACGTGATGCTTCAGCGGAACCTGGTTTACACCGCCGTTACCCGCGCCAAGAGGATGGTAGTGCTCGTAGGCACAAAGAAGGCGCTTGCAATCGCAGTGGGCAGGGCATCCATACTCAAGAGGCGTACGATGCTTGCGGAGCGCCTCCAGGAGGCGGCCAGCAGAGGGATTTCCGACAGGCAGCATGATGCCTGAACTACTCTGCCAAAGAACACATACCGCGGCTATGCCCGGGCTGATGGTTAGCCCGGGCGATTCTCGTACAGCGGAGAGGTGAGCATGGGTATGACGCCGAATACCATTTACAGGCAATAGGCACAATTGGTAGGCGGTTGAAGTGTACCACGTGTACGTCGCGTTATTGCCCTCAGGCCCAACTGCTGGGTTCGGGCGCTCCCCACGCTACGACTGGCTGTACATGAACTCTAAGGGCCCGACTGATCTGGCGGTTCTCACAGCCCCGATCCCGCTGTCGATGGCAGAGGCCGCTTCACGCGAAGCGCTGCGAGCCGTCTTGTCACGGCCGCGGCCATGGGGAAGGCCATGCGGGTTCGCCAAGGCGTCGGGGCGGGCTCATTCGGCTGTGAGGCGCGGGTTGAGAGCGCTTGGAGAACGCGGCTCAATCATGCTTGCCAGGCCACAACTGCTCCGTGCGTCTGACTACGATCAGGGCGAGGCTTCCCGAGTGCTTCCAGACGAGGGGCTCGTGAATGAGTGTACACGGGCCATGGCCGGAAGAGTGCTTCTTGACGAGGAAGCACTCGAGGTCCTGTTCCACGCCGGCCTCGGCGGGCTGGATCAGGCGGTGCGGCTCACTGCTGCCATGAGCCTCTCTGGCCTGGCCCGGTTGCTTCCAGGTGTGGGAATCACCAAGTACGGAGGCATGATCTGCAACAGATGCGGCTCAACAGGGCCGTTCGTTTCCACTGCCTGTGCCCGCTGCGGCAGGGATAAGTGCGCTATCTGCATGAACTGCCGGTCTATGGGGGTATCTCGGGAGTGCGTTCCAGTCTACATAGTGAATGAACCCCGCGTTATTCAGGTGCAGGAGTGTACTGTGGCCGAGGGCGGGTTTCCTATAATCCCCCACGTTCTCACTGAGGCACAGAAGCGGGCGTACGGGGAACTGGTTGACTGGCATGATCACGGCGCAAACCGCGAGGCTCTCGTGTGGGCGGTGTGCGGCGCAGGGAAGACAGAAGTCTCGTTCGGCGCCATCGCCGCTGCCTTGCGCAGTGGGCGGCGAGTGGCATATGCGGCGCCAAGGCGGGATGTAGTGGCGGAACTAGCGCCACGGATTCAGTCGGCATTTCCAGGAGTGCCGTGCGCGGTGTTCCATGGAGGGTCCACCCAAAGGGATTACGGCGCCTGCATCACGGTACTCACCACTCATCAGGCGATGAGGTTTCACTCAAGGTTCGATCTGGTCATCTTGGATGAGGCTGATGCGTTCCCATACTACGGATCTGAGGCCCTGGCTACTGCGCTCGAGCGCACCCTAGTGATGGGCGGGCGCATGGTGATCATGACAGCCACTCCGTCCCGCGGACATCTCGCAAGAGTGCGGGTGGGCTCGCTGCCATGCGTGAGGATATCCGCGAGGCACCACGGGCGCCCGCTGCCAGTCCCCGTTGTGGTGGAAACTGGAGGCCGAAGCATGGGCTCTGCAGTAGCCGAACTGGCGCGTGTGAGCCTCGCGGCAGCCGCGCCCCTGTTTGTGTTTGTTCCATCCCGAAGCCGAGCTCCGGAACTATCTCGGGAGCTATCCCCGGCTCTGCCCGGCCGAAGAGTGGAGTGGGTGCACTCAGGAGACCCCGAAAGGAGTGGAAAGAGGGAGTCTTTTGCTTCGGGAAGATGTGATGTTCTGGTCACCACGTCGGTCATGGAAAGAGGCATTACGGTGGATGGAGCAGACGTCATCGTCGCCGAAGCGGACTGGGAGGCGGTGTTCGACTACCGGTCATTGGTTCAAATGGCGGGAAGGGCAGGAAGAACCTCAGCTCATCCTGCGGGAAGAGTGTGGTTTGTGTGCAGCGAGGCGAATTCTGCGATCCTCACGGCGATTGGCATGATCCGGGAGATGAATGATGATGCGAAGGCCCGCGGACTTCTGTGCCCTACCTCGGATTCCCGGTCTACATGAGGAGGTGTGTATGCGTGACATTCGCAGCAGTCGTCGATACCCTACAGGACGTCGTGTTCGGCCGCGACTCTCGATGCGTCATATGCGGAAGGCGTTCCCCAAGAGGCGGGATGTGCGGCGAATGCATCGGCCGGATTCCTCTTGTTCTGCCCCCTGTATGCCAGTTGTGCGGCACTCCACTCAGGCTTGCGCAACCGGCGTCTGGTCCATTGCTGTGCTCAGGGTGCCATGGGGCCAACCACTACTTCGAGCGGGCGCGGGCTGCCGCTGTGTACGATGGCGCTGCTCGCGAGCATGTGCAGGATCTGAAGTATCGGGGGCGGGTCGAAATCGCGCCGGTTCTTGCAAGGATGATGGCCCGGGCGGCGGTCGCTGATGGAATGGTCCGTTCCATCGATGTCATTGTGCCAGTGCCCCTTCACCCGGATAGGGCGATTCGCCGAGGATACAACCAGGCAGAGCTGCTTGCTCATGGCGTGGGTGCGTGTCTTGGAGTTAGAGTTGCACCGGCTGCGCTTGAGCGGCACGCGTCAACTGGGACTCAAACTCATCTCCACAGGCGGGACCGACGTTCCAACGTGATTCACGCCTTCACCTGCGCCAAACCATCCCACATATCGGGCAGGGCCGTGCTTCTCATCGATGACGTATTCACATCCGGCGCCACCGCCGATGGGTGTTGCAGGAGCCTTCTTCGTGCAGGAGCAGCCAGCGTCCGCGTGCTCGCTTTCGCAGTGTCTGTGGCCGATGAGCGCGATTGGTTCACGTCCGTTGCGCCGTGCTGATCTGAGGGATATAATCGAACCACATTGGCTCCCGCGGTAGCGGAGGGCATCGTAGCACGCTGTTCTAGCATGGAGGCAAGGGGCATATGGAATCGAAATCGTGGCACGCCATAACATCCGGAGAGGTCATGGCTGCTCTGGGCAGCTCGAGAACGATGGGGCTATCTGATGAAGAGGCTCGGTCGCGGCTTTCCCGGTACGGACGAAATGCGCTCGCTGAGGTCAAGCGCCGAGGCTTGCTGCAGGAGTTGGCGGCGCAGTTCAAGGAGTTTCTGGTGATTCTCCTCCTCATCTCGGCGGGCATCTCGGCCGCAGTGGGCGAAGGGGAGGATGCGCTGATCATCGCCGGAATCGTGATTCTCAATGCGGTTCTCGGCGTCATCCAGGAACGCAGGGCGGAGAATGCGCTTGACGCCCTTAAGAAGATGGCATCTCCGAAGGCGCGAGTGATACGGTCGGGCCAGCCTCGGGTCGTGGATGCTTCACAGCTGGCGCCTGGAGACATCATTCTCATAGAGGTTGGCGACAGCATTCCTGCGGACGCGCGGCTAATCGAATCGGGGATGCTGCGGGTGGACGCGTCAGCACTCACCGGCGAATCGGTTCCTGCAGAGCAGTCGGCCTCCGCCATTCTGCCGTCGGATGCATCCCTCGGCGACAGGGTCAACATGGTCTACGCCGGCTGTTCCGTCGTGTACGGCCGTGGAATGGGGATCGTGACGGAGACGGGCATGTCCACGGAGATGGGGAAGATAGCCTCGCTTCTGCAGGAGGCCGATGAGGAGTTGACTCCGCTGCAGAGGCGCCTTGAGGCGCTGGGTAGGAAACTTGGCGTGGGGGCTGTGGCGCTCTGCGCCGGAGTGTTCGTGGTCGGCGTGCTTCGGCATGAGAGGCCGTTCGACATGTTCCTCACCGCCGTCAGCCTGGCGGTGGCTGCCATACCAGAAGGTCTGCCTGCCATAGTGACAATCGTACTGGCCCTGGGAGTCCAGAGAATGGCGTCGAGAAACGCGATCATCCGGCGCCTTCCCGCTGTTGAGACGCTAGGGAGCGCGAGCGTCATCTGTTCCGATAAGACCGGGACTCTCACCACAAACCAGATGACAGTCCGCAGGCTGTACGTGCCTGGCCGTCTGCTTGAGGTTACGGGCGAAGGTTACTCGTCCGAGGGCAGGCTGACGGAAGCCGGCCGCGATGTAGATTGCCCATCCGATCCAGCGATCTCGCGCTTGCTTTCCTGTGCTGCATTGTGCAACGACGCCAGGCTTCGCAATGGCGATGGCGGGCGAATCGAGATGCTCGGAGATCCAACGGAGGGCTCGATAATCGTTGCCGCCATGAAGGCCGGAATCGACAAGGCCAGATTGGTTGAGTGGGCGCCTAGGATTGAAGAACTGCCTTTCGAATCCGACCGCAAGCGCATGACCACTGTCCACAGGCTCCCTGAAGCCTACCTTTGCTGCACTAAGGGGGCTCCTGATGAGCTTATTCGAGTATGCGCGAAGTGGTTCGATGGAACAGAGACCAGGCCCCTTGATGATCAGCTTCGTGGGGAGATCAGGGCGGCGAATGTGGAGATGGCTGAGGGCGCTCTCCGTGTCCTCGGAGTCGCTCAGAGGGAGGTCTCAGATCTGCCCCCAGAGATCTCCGTCGAGTCAGTGGAGTCAGATATGGTGTTCCTGGGGCTGGTGGGCATGCAAGACCCGGCAAGGCCGGAGGCCGCAATCGCGGTGAAGGAGTGCCTCAGCGCAGGCATAACCCCTGTGATGATAACAGGGGACCACAAGGCGACTGCAGTGGCGATCGCTCGCGACCTCGGGATAATGACGCCTGGGTCAGTGGCCATAACAGGAGCTGAGCTTGGCGCGATGTCTGACGCCGAACTTGATGAGGCGGTAGAGCATGTGAGCGTATACGCACGGGTGGCTCCAGAGCACAAGGTTCGGATCGTCGATGCCTGGAGAAGGCGCGGCCAGGTTGTAGCCATGACAGGGGATGGCGTGAACGATGCCCCAGCTCTGAAACGCGCCGATATCGGGGCGGCCATGGGCATCACAGGGACTGACGTTGCGAAGGGCGCAGCGGACATGATCCTAACTGACGACAACTTCGCCACGATCGTTGCGGCTGTGCGCGAAGGAAGGGTTGTGTTCGAGAACATCAAGAAGTCAGTCCAATACTTGGTATCATGCAACATCGGCGAGATACTGGTGGTGTTCGCCGCGATCATCCTCGGGCTCCCAAGGCCCTTGCTGCCCATACATATCCTGTGGCTCAACCTGATCACCGACGGCTTGCCTGCCCTTGCCCTGGGAGTAGACCCACCGGAAGCGGGAATCATGAGTAGAAGGCCCAGAGCGCGCCAGGACGACGTGTTGAGCGGTGGCGCCGCTGTGCGGCTCCTGGTGTACGGCCTTAGCATCGCTGCCCTGGGGTTGCTCTCGTTTGCAGTGGGCCTGGGATGGCCGGGCGAGCTGGATCTATCAGCCGAGAGGCTGTTGGAGGCTCAGACCATGTGCCTGCTGACGATGAGTTTCTCTCAGCTGTTCCACGCCTTCAACTTCAGATCGGAGACGGGTTCCCTGTTTCGGGTAGGTCCGTTCGCCAACTCCAAACTGGTAGGCGCGTTCCTCGGTTCTGGCCTGCTTCAGCTCGTGGTCACCTTCGTCCCGCCCGCACGGAGGTTCCTCGACCTCGGGGATGTGCACGGAGCGAAGCTCTTCGATGCGTTGACACTGGCAGTCATCATGATCGCCGTAGGCGAGTTGACAAAGCTCTTCGCCCGGACGCAGGAATTTCGCGACCGAAATGGAACTACTAACTAGCCTGGCGAAGCAGTCTGTCCGGCTGGCTATGCACCAGTCTTGCGCAGGAGCATGAGCGGGCCGAACCGCCAGGGTGTCCACGGAAAAAGTCCAGAAGGGGCTGGTGTGAATGGAGATAACGGTTGTCGGACGAAACATCGCGGTCACCGATGCGCTGCGGGGCTATGCTGAGAGGAAAGTCAGCAAGCTCCAGAGGTACTTTGAGCGTGAGATAGTGGACGCTCAGGTCTCCATGGCGGTTGAGCGCGGAATTCACGGCGTCGACGTTACCATCCAGGTAGACGGCCTGCTTCTCCGGGGCGAGGAAAAGACCGGTGATATGTACGCGTCCATCGACGGGGCCGTTAGCAACATCGAGCGGCAGATCGAGAAGTACAAGACCAGAATCAACCGCAAGCTGCGCCAGGCGGGAAACAAGCTCATTGAGTCGGCGATGTCTCCTATGCTTCCAGCTGGAGCGGCGGCAGTAGAAGCGCCTGAGCCGAAAGTTGTGAAGACGAAGCGATTTGCCATAAAGCCGATGTCCGTGGAAGAGGCCATCATGCAGATGGAACTGCTGGGGCACGACTTTTTCGTGTTCATGAACTCGTCGAGCGAGGATGTTAACGTGGTATACAGGCGCAAGGATGGCAACTACGGCTTGATAGAGCCTGAATTCTGAGGCTGATCAGGGAGTTCATGGCGGGGGCGGGGCGCTGTTGGCGCTCCCGTTCCCGCCGCTTGTTTAGGGGCATGGGGCTGTTTCCCAGCCTCCGCCGGGAGGGGATCTGTGTGGGCTCATTTGTTGCTTTTGTTTTCGAAGGCGGGACGTCATCGGGGTGTATCGAGACGTGGGTGGCGAAGGTAAGGGAGGAGATGGCCCTGTCCCTTGCCGGGCGCCTCAGGGCAACCGGGTGTTTCGATGAGGTTATCATGGTGACTGATAGAAGCGCCCTTGCGGAGCGGGCTCTTGCGCAAACTGGTGCAGTGCCTGACGTCAGGCACGACGATGGCGCGTTCCATTTCGGGGCTAGGCTTTCCCAGGCACTGCATCGCGCCGCGGAGCACACGCGGGCATGCTGCGGGAACGACGACCTGAGTGGGTTCGTTTACATGAGTGGCGGATCCGGGTTCTTCATGGGCGCTGAAGAGATACGTTCGTTCGCACGGGCGGTCCTCGCGAATCCCCATGCGGTGGTGGCGAACAACACCTATTCGGCCGACATGTTCGGGGCAGCGGACGTCAACCTCGTTCTGAAGGCGGATCTTCCGGCGTCCGACAACGCTGCGCCGATGGCAGTGTGGGCGCAAGGAGCTGAGCTCATCGCCTTGCGCCAGACTATTGGGACCACATTTGACGTGGACACCCCGAGCGACCTTCTGGTAATGGAGGCGGTTGCCGAGAGGCTCGGGGCTGACGCAAAAGGAACTGTGGATGAGATCCTGCGTTTCAACTCGGCCGGCATTGCGCGGGAACGCCTTGATCTCGCAAGGCGCGTGCTGGAGCGAGAACTCGCCGAGGCAGCCATATTCGGCAGGGTCTCCCCGTCCACAGTCGAGGAGCTCAACTCCCTTACCCGCGCGCGCCTTCGTATCTACTCAGAGGAGCGGGGCATGCGCTCGTTCGGCCGCGATAAGCCAGGCGGCGCCAGGAGCCTCATCGGAAGGTACATTGACTCGCGAGGGCCTGAGGGGTTCTTTGCGGATCTGGCATGGTGCGCGGATGTGGCATTCATCGATACGCGGGTCCTGTTTTCGCACATGGGGGCGGCCCTCTCTCAGGAGGAGAGGTTTGCGGCCGATCTGTTTCTGCCGGAATTGGTCAGGGATTCACGGGCGGCGCGCTTGGTCACGGCCGCCACGGACGCCGAAATCCCCGTTGTGCTGGGAGGACACTCGCTGGTTTCAGGCGGCGTCAGGGCGCTCGCCTTGTGCCCCCCTGGGGGCGATGGTATAATGCCTTGTTGGCAGACGCGCAAGTGAGGTGGCCCTTTTGCTGAATATCTTCAAGAGGATCTTCGACTCTAACCCGAGAGAATTGAGAGATCTGCAGGCCAAAGCTGATGCGGTTTCTGCCCTCGCTTCCGAGGCTGAACGCGCTTCCGATGGTGAACTGGCTGAGCGGACCGGGGATTACCGGAGCAGGATTGAGAGGGGAGAAACCCTCGATTCTCTGTTGCCAGAGGCATTTGCGACCGCTCGTGAGGCCGCGCGACGCACCATAGGCCTGTACCCGTACGACGTACAGGTGATGGGCGGAGTAGTCCTTCACGAGGGGAAGATCGCGGAGATGAAGACCGGCGAGGGGAAGACCCTCGTCGCGACTATGCCGGCATACCTTAACGCCCTCACTGGAAAGGGCGTTCACATCGTTACAGTCAATGACTACCTGGCGAGGCGTGACCTGGAGTGGATGGGCCCAGTGTATCGGGCTCTCGGCCTTGATGTGGGAGTGATCGTGCACGACCTGGAAGGACCTGGCCGTCGCGAAGCCTACAGGCGCGACATCACCTTCGGCACCAACAATGAGTATGGTTTCGACTATCTCAGGGACAACATGGTCACGTCTATCGAGCAGCAGGTGCAGAGGGGCCACAACTACGCCATCGTCGATGAGGTGGACTCGATACTGATCGACGAGGCCAGGACCCCCCTGATCATCTCCGGGCAGGCCGAGGAGTCCACCGAGAAGTACTTCGTCTTCGCCAGGATCGCAGATAGCCTCAAGTCGGAAGAGGACTACACCGTGGACGAGAAAGCCAACTCGGCGGCGCTCACCGAGGCGGGAGTCTCCCGAGTTGAGAGATGGCTTGGTGTGGAGAACCTGTACGATGAACAGAACATCGAGCTTACTCACCACATCAACGCCGCGCTGCGGGCCAGGGCATTGATGAGGCGGGACCGGGACTACATCGTGAAGGACAACGAGGTAATCATCGTCGATGAGTTCACAGGCAGGCTCATGTTCGGTAGGCGATACAGCGATGGTCTTCACCAGGCGATAGAGGCCAAGGAGAACGTGAAGGTGCAGAGGGAGAACCAGACCATGGCCACCATCACGTTTCAGAACTACTTCCGCATGTACCACAAGATCGGCGGCATGACTGGCACTGCAGCAACTGAGGAAACGGAGTTCATCAAGATCTACAACCTCAGTGTTGTTCAGGTGCCCACGGCCAAACCCATGATCAGGGTGGACCTCCCAGATGTCGTGTACAAGACCGAGTCAGCGAAGTTCCGTGCAGTGGTGGATGAGATATGCGAGAGGCACGCAAATGGCCAGCCCGTGCTTGTAGGCACTGTGTCGATTGAGAAATCCGAAAGAGTCTCGGATATGCTCTCGCGCAGAGGCGTAGATCATCAGGTGCTGAATGCGAAGCACCACGAGAGAGAGGCTGAGATCATCAAACTTGCCGGTCAACCAGGAGCGGTGACCATCGCTACCAACATGGCTGGGCGCGGAACCGACATTGTGCTCGGTGAGGGAGTAGCGAAAGGCGGTGGGCTCCATGTGATCGGCACTGAGAGGCATGAGAGCCGGAGAATCGACAACCAGCTCCGCGGCAGATCAGGCCGGCAGGGAGACCCAGGTTCCTCCAGGTTCTACGTCTCGCTCGAGGATGATCTGATGCGTCTGTTTGGCGGGGACTTCATATCCAACCTGATGAACCGACTGGGTTGGAGTGAGGACGAGCCGATCGAGCACCCTCAACTCACTCGGGCCATAGAGAATGCCCAGAGGAAGGTCGAGGGCAGGAACTTCGAAATCCGCCGCCAGGTGCTTGAGTACGATGACGTCATGAACAAGCAGCGGGAAGCCATATATTCGAGGCGTTCCGCGATCCTTGAAGGCACCGATCTGCGAGCGCAGGCCCTCGAACTGCTGGCTGCTACGGCCGAAGGCATGGCGCGGGCACATGCAGATGAGAAACTCAAGCAGGGGGAGTGGGATCTTGCAGGGCTCTCGGTCGAGATCGCAGGCCTGCTCAGTACGGGCGGCAAACCCGAGCTCTCGCAGTTCCTGACTGGCTCCTGGGCGGATCTCCGCGATGGAGTGCTCTCCCTTCTCACCGAGGCCTACGAGCAGAAGGAGGCCGTCATAGGGCCGGAGCGCCTTCGAGAGCTGGAAAGGGCCATAATGCTCTACATGATCGACTCCAAGTGGGTGGATCATCTTCAGGGCATGGACGTCCTGCGAGAGGGCATCGGCCTGAGAGCGTACGGGCAGATGGATCCTCTCGTGGAATACAAGAAAGAGTCGTTCCTAATGTTCAATGACCTACTTACGAGCATTGGTGAGGATTTCGTAAGGTATGTGCTTAGGATACAGGTCCGCCTGGAGCAGGAAGGCGGAGAGCACGCCGAAGGGGTTGGCCAGAGCGAGGGGCGTGTGCGCACTGATGCGGCCGCGCCGAAACACCCGCGGTGCTCTATGCACATCAACAGGGACGAGGGCAGGTCTTCAAAACAGCCTGTGAGGAAGGCAGATCAAAAGGTGGGCCGGAACGATCCGTGCCCGTGCGGAAGTGGCAAGAAGTATAAGAAGTGCTGCGGAGCCGGGAAGTAGCCGGGGCCAGCGGGGCATCTGCATAGCACTAGAGGGGGATTAGCCGATGAGAGCAGAGCTTGATCAGGCGTTGGCTGCGATGGAGGCCAGAATAGACGAAATGAGGGCCTATCTTTGACGTAGCGGGCAAGCGAGCCCGGCTAGGGGAATACGAGGCGAAAGCTGCGGAGCCAGGGATATGGGATGACCGTGATCGTGCGCAGGCGCTGATGCAGAAGATATCGACCCTGCAGGCGGGGATCGGGAAGTTCCAATCAATTCTAGGCCATCTTGAGGACGCGCGCGCTCTCGCGGAGCTTGCCGATGAAGAGGACGACGCAGACGCGATCAGGGAGTGCTTCGATCGTCTTCGTGAGCTTGACCAAGCAGTCGGTGTGATTGAGCTTGAGAACCTGCTCTCCGGACCCTATGACTCTTCCAACGCGATCATGGCCATTCATCCGGGGGCAGGCGGAACCGAGAGTCAGGATTGGGCGGAGATGCTGCTCAGGATGTACACGAGATGGGCGGAGCGGAGTAGGTATCGGGTGGAACTCGTGGACCTGCTCCCCGGCGAGGAGGCAGGGATCAAGAGCGCCACAATGATCGTGTCGGGCGAGAACGCCTTCGGTTACCTCAAGACGGAGAAAGGCGTGCATAGGCTCGTTCGGATCTCGCCTTTCGATGCCTCGGCAAGGAGGCACACTTCGTTCGCGTCGGTCGATGTAGTGCCTGAGATGGGAGAAGGCGAGATCGACATCGACCCGATGGATCTGAAGATCGATACTTATCGATCAGGCGGCGCAGGTGGGCAGCACGTGAACAAGACCGACAGCGCAGTGAGGATCACCCACATCCCCACCGGCATTATCGTGCAGTGTCAGAACGAGAGGTCGCAGCACAGCAACAAGGAGACGGCCATGAAGATCCTCAGGGCGAGACTCGGCGAGAAGCAGCGGCAGGATCAGGAGAAGGAACTGTCGGCCATCCGCGGTGAACAGCACGAGATCGCCTGGGGCAGTCAGATCAGGTCTTACGTATTCCAGCCCTACACAATGGTCAAGGATCACAGGACCGATGCTGAGACCGGGAACGTTGGCGCTGTGATGGATGGGGCCATCGATCAGTTTATAGAGGCCCAGCTCAGAGCCTCCGCTGCAGCGGCCTCTGCAAGCAGGAACCGAGAATGAGGTGAATGGCATTGACAGTCTCTGTTCCGGTCAACCGGAGAGATCCGTGGACTGTCTGGTGGCTCCTGGCTCTGGTATTAGTGGCATCAGCTGCCTCCGCGTGGATCAGTTGGAAACGCCATGTGGTCGAGGACGCGAACGCCGCGGTTGAGCTCTGCATGGACTACAGAGAGGGCATGGCGTTCGCGAGGAAGGTGGGGATTCCGAAGAACCAGTACCTGCAGGATATAAGGCAGGCTGGTATAGTGTCCGTGGCGGTGGATGAGGACACCCTGGGGACCTTGGAATCCGAAGGAGAGGCAACACTGATCCGCGGCACTGATGTGGCCGAGCAAGCCGCGCTGGAGGGCCACACAGGGATCATGCAGGCCGCTCTCTCCCAAAAGGGATTTGCGCCTTCCGATACTCTTGTTGTGCCCGGAAGCCCCAGTGTCGCTGCTTTCCTCTCCGATCGTCTGGCTGCGCGAGCCCACGGAGGACCTACAGTGAAGATCATCAAGTCCGGTCAGAACTCCGCCTTCTTGATAGGTCTTCAGGTGGACGAAGCTCGTTCGCTTAACCTAGGTGTGCGGCCGGCCACTCTTGACTCGATACACCAAGCAGGTCTGACGGCGGTGCTGAGGATATCCAACTTCGTTGGCGTATCTGAGGGATGGATAGACACCGTCATCCCCAAGTCCCACCCTGATTCCCCGGTTAGCACTGTCATCTTCAGTGGAACAGATGTCCTGGGTTATCCTGGCCTCGTGCCTGCTGTGGCACATGCTCTGATGTGCAGCGGAACGAGGTACGGGGACATCGAGTTCCAACAGCAGGCAGGCGGTGCGGAGCTGGCGTCATTGCTCAGCTTCGGTTTGGTCCGCGTGCACAGCATCACCAGAGGGGAAATGGATAGGGGCATATCGCCTCAGACAATGCAGGATAGGTTTGTTAGGGCTGTCAGAGAGCGCAACATTCGCATCCTGTACATGCGCCCCATCACCAAACCTGTGGACGAGCGCCCTCTGGCAGTGGTGAACCAGGCTTACATTGAGGATGTGGCCAAAGCCGTTCAGGGAGCAGGCTTCAGGCTCGGTTCGGCAGCGCCTATGGGACAAGCAGATCCGGGTCTTTTGCTTACCCTCATTGTAGCTGCCGGAGTGGCCGCTGGATGTGTGATGCTGCTGAATGCGGTGTGGGATGTTCCTTTCCCGATTTCCGCTGGTTTGGTGGCAGTCGGAGCGGCAGGGTTCGCAGCATTATGGGCCATGGGCCGCCCGGCGCTGGCGCGCCAGGCAGCAGCCTTGGCATCAGCCATTGCTTTCCCCTCTTTGGCAGGGTTCGTGCTGCTTCGTCCGGCAAGCGATGGAGATGATGCGGGGAAGCTGGGATCAGCCTGGGCAAGGAGTGCAATCTCCCGGTTCCTGATTGCATCTGCTTTGTCACTGGCAGGTGGGTTGATGCTGGCAGCGTGCCTCACGAGTTTGGTGTTCATGGTCAAGGTCAAGCAGTTCATCGGCGTGAAACTCATGCATGTCGTGCCCATTCTCTTCCTGGCCCTCGCATACTGGAAGTACTATGCACGCAGAGGCAACGAGTCGTTCCTCGCCTCCGCTTCCAGGCTCGGCGTGTCTCCCATACTGGTATGGCACGCCGCTGTCATCGCGATCATCGGTGTTGCAGGGCTGATCTACATTGCCAGGACTGGAAACACGTCCACAGTCGGCGTCGGCGTCTCTTCGGGCGAACAGCTGATGAGGGCTGCCCTGGAGAGGATACTGCCGGTGAGGCCGCGGACCAAAGAATTCCTTCTCGGGCATCCCGCATTCATACTTGCTGCTGCGCTGGCCGTAACTGGCGATAGGACGCTCCTTCTCCCAGTCGCAGTGATCGGGCTGATAGGCCAGATCTCGGTCGCGAACACCTTCGCCCATGTCCACACGCCCATATGGGTGAGCCTCGTTCGAGTGCTCCTAGGAATGGGTTTCGGCGTTGTGATCGGGCTTGCGGGAACTGCCGTGTGGAGAATTCTCGTCGGCATCATCAGGCGGAAGGCGAGGTCAGTGCCTAGATAGCAGGGGGAATCGGCCACGGCGCAACTTTGGGGTCGCGGCACGATGTGGGTGGCTGCTTCGCGTGAATGGACGTCAATCGATGCACAGATACCGAGAGACTATACGGAATCGGGGTGGGGTTGGGAATGCGCGTTCTGGTTTCCGGATACCATGGCATGGGAAACCTCGGCGATGAGGCAGTCCTGGCCGCATTCCTGCAGCACCTCGCGGAGATTGATCCGCACGCCGAGTGCACTGTGCTATCGGGTGATCCTGATAGCACCAGGAAGGCCTTCGGAGTCAGCGCGGTTCCCAGGACGTCCCTTCCAGCCATAATCAGGGAGATACGCCGTGCAGACATCCTAGTGAGTGGAGGCGGGAGCCTTTTGCAGGATGTGACCGGCGCGCTCTCGGTCCCATACTACCTTGGGATCATCACCTTGGCGAGGTTATCTGGCAGGCCAGCATCTGTGTATGCACAGGGGATTGGCCCGCTGAATTCCGGGTTCTCGCGGCTCTTGGTCAGGCAGGTGATGTCGTGGGCGTCTGTGATAACGCTTAGAGATCAGGGCTCCTGCGATCTCCTTCGGCGGCTCGGACATGTGAGGCCGGAACCAGCACTCGTGACTGACCCGGCGTTTGCTCTCCGACCGGCGCAGGGCTGCTCATTGCCTGCAGAGTGGACCGAATCACGTGAGGCTTCCGGCAGGCCTGTCGTTGTGTTCTGCTTCAGGCCATGGCCTTCCGTTGATGGAAGAGAAGCCGAGCTTGCTGCGTGTGTGGACAGAATATCATCTGAGCTCGGAGTTTGTCCTGTGTTCCTGGCGTTCCAACCTGGCGTCGATCTGCCGCTCGCCCGCAGGATCGCTGGACTGATGAAGGTGAGTTCGGGACCTCCGGCTGTCATAGGGTGTGGTATTCCACCTCAGCAGGTTCTGGCCATGATTGCCCAGGCGGAGCTGGTTGTCGGAATGAGGCTCCATTCCCTGGTGTTTGCAGCCGCAGCTGGCGTTCCGTTCGTGGCCATCGACTATGATCCCAAGGTGAGGGCCGTCAGCGAGCGGGTTGGGAATCCTAACGTAGCGCCGGCCAATGCCTCAGGCGATGAGCTGTTCCGCGTGGTGTCGCTGGCATGGGCTGACCGGGCCCGCATCAGGCAGTTGCTCTCGGAGATTCGGCCCGAACTTGAGCGCGAAGGACGGCAGGGGGCGGAGCTTGCCTTGGCGCCTGTCATGGGTAAGGCAAGGGAATCCCGTGTGGAGAAGGATGGCAGGAAGGATGCACGCCAAGGAGATGCAGATGCACGCAGGGCCGTTCTTCTGGGAGTGCCGGTGGACTGCGTCGATATGGATGAGGCCGTGGCCCGGTGCATGAGGCTTGCGGAATCTGGGGAAGGCGGCCACGTTGTGACGCTGAACCCAGAGATGACTCTGGCATCAGGACGTGATGAGGCGCTCATGGAGGCAATTCGCGGCGCAGATCTGGTGGCGCCGGATGGGATAGGAGTCGTGTTGGGGCTGAAACTGACGGGGTCGAAACCCAGAGGCAGGGTGGCCGGCATAGAGCTTGCCACGCGCCTGATGCAAGCTGGGGCTCTGGGCGTTTCCGGGCCGGATGCAGATGCACGTGTGGGGCTCAGGTTCTTTTTCGTCGGCGCCAAGCCCGGCGTGGCCGAGCAGGCAGCCGAGAAGATGCGGGAGGCCAACCCGGGCCTTTCGATTGTCGGCACGCACCACGGCTACTTCCAGGATTCCAGTGAAGACACAGTGCTGCACATGATCTCGGCAGCGCATCCCGACGTAGTGTTCGTAGCAATGGGAGCGGGAAAACAGGAGAAATGGATTGCAAAGGCGCGACACGCTGCGCCGGCTGCTGTATGGATTGGAGTTGGGGGGTCCCTTGATGTTCTGTCGGGGAACACGAAGCGGGCTCCTGTGGTGTTCCGCAAGCTTGGCCTTGAGTGGCTTTATCGCCTCGTAACCGAGCCTAGCAGGGCCAAGCGCATGACTGCGCTTCCTGTGTTCATGTTGGCAGCGATCGGCGAGGCGTTTCGCAAGGGTAGGAGGGACTGATGTCATTGAGAAGAGAGACCCTCTCACGCCCCGAGGAGATATCGGCGGTGGCGCGGGAGATTCGCAAACATGTGATCAGGATGACGGGAGAAGCAGGCTCAGGGCACCCGGGCGGGTCGCTATCAGCTGCAGATATCCTCTCGGTGCTGTACTTCAACGAGATGCGAATAAGGCCTGATGACCCACACTGGCCTGAAAGGGATAGGTTCGTGCTCTCAAAGGGCCACGCGGCGCCTGCACTCTATGCGGCGCTCGCGGAGGCAGGATACTTCCCGCGGGAGGACCTCGCAGGGCTCAGGCAGCTCGGCTCCCATCTTCAGGGCCACCCGGACATGAGAGGCACTCCGGGTGTGGAAATGTCCACCGGCTCCCTCGGACAGGGCTTCTCGGCCTCGTGCGGAATGGCCATTTCCGCCAAGATCGACGGGGCGGATTGGCGAGTATACGTAATGCTCGGAGATGGAGAACTCGAGGAGGGGCAGGTGTGGGAGGCTGCCATGACGGCGGCTCACAGGAAGCTCGACAACCTCACTGCCTTTGTGGACTGGAACGGGCTGCAGATAGACGGCCCCATCGCAGAGGTGAAGTCGATCAACAGGATAGGCGAGCGGTTTGCAGCATTCGGCTGGCATGTGATCGAGATAGACGGACACGACATTCGCGCCATCATGGGTGCGCTCTCGGAGGCGCGAGCGACTCGGGGAATGCCCACCGTGATAGTGGCCAAGACCGTGAAAGGCAAGGGTGTGTCTTTCATGGAGAATCAGGTAGGCTGGCATGGGACTGCCCCAAAACCTGAGCAGGTCGAGGCGGCCCTCGCAGAGCTTAACGCTTCCGCAAAGGTAGGTGAGGCGTAATGGCTGAGATGATCGCTACTAGGGCGGCCTACGGCCGTGCGCTTTTGGACCTGGGCGCGAGGAACCCGAATGTGGTGGTTCTGGATGCAGATCTCTCGAAATCCACGATGACTTTCGAGTTTGCGAAGAGGTTCCCCGAGCGCTTCATCCAGATGGGCATCGCAGAGCAGGATTTGATGGGTACGGCGGCCGGAATCGCGACCACCGGCAAGATCGCCTTCGCCAGCACCTTTGCGATTTTCGCAACCGGCCGAGCATTTGAACAGGTGCGAAACGGCATATGCTATCCTGGGTTGAATGTGAAGATATGCGCAACACATGCTGGACTCACTGTGGGTGAGGATGGGGCATCACACCAGTCTATTGAGGATATCGCCCTGATGCGCGCTGTGCCCAAGATGACTGTGGTGGTTCCCTCAGATGCCGTTCAGACTGCATGGGCAGTGAACACCGCGGCTGCGACAGATGGCCCGTTCTACATCAGACTGGGCAGAGCGCCCTCGCCTGCGATATACCAGCCGGACCATGAGTTCCATCTGGGTAAGGCGGAACGGCTTCGCGATGGCCGTGATGTGACTTTGATCGCCTGCGGCTACATGACCCCGAGGGCGCTTGCCGCGGCTGATCTCCTGGCAGGCCGGGGCATATCGGCACGAGTCATCGACATGGCCACCATCAAACCCTTGGACGAGGCGGCTGTTGCGGAAGCTGCGGCAGAGACGGGCGCGATAGTCACAGTCGAGGAGCATTCGATAATCGGCGGGTTGGGCGGAGCAGTATGCGAATGCGTGTGCAATTCCGTGCCTGTGCCAGTGGTCAGGGTTGGGGTCCGCGATATGTTCGGCAAATCGGGAAAGCCCGAGGCGCTGCTATCGCACTTCGGCCTTACGGCAGAGGATATCGCAAGTGCGGCTCAGGCTGCAGTCACTCGTTCCCACAGATAGAGCTGGTTTGCCACGTTTTCCAGCCGATTGCGGCAGGAATCCGAGGGATGTGAGAAGAAGTACCGCAGGTGAAAGTGCAGGGTAAAGCCTTCGGCTTTGCCTGCCGTGCGGGAGCGTAGATCTAGATGGTGCACATGTATGGCGTAACCAAAGTATACCCGGGCAACGTTAGAGCCCTCGCTGGGGTGGACTTGAGCATCTCCAAGGGGGACTTCGTCTTCATAGTAGGATCGAGCGGCGCAGGAAAATCCACGCTGCTGTCAATGGTGTACCGCGGCGCCGTTCCCACTCGCGGGCAGGTGCTTGTGGCTGGCAGGAATATCGCCAGGCTCAGATGGCATGAGATCCCGATGTTGCGCCGCAAGACCGGTGTGGTGTTTCAGGACTTCAAGCTCCTGCTCGACCGTTCAGTTGGCGACAACGTTGCCTTTGCTCTGCAGGTGATCGAGGCCCCGCCGAAGGACGTAGCCAGACGGGTGCAAACGGCGCTGGAGATGGTGGGGCTCTCCCACCGGGCATCCGCGATGCCGAATGAACTGTCTGGCGGAGAGCAGCAGCGGGTTGCGATAGCGCGCGCCATAGTCAACGACCCTCTCATCCTAGTAGCGGACGAACCCACGGGGAATCTGGATCCGGATACCTCAATGGACATCATGGGCCTCCTATCCGATATCAACAGACGTGGCACCACCATACTCATGGCAACCCACAATCAGGTCATCGTAGATCGGATGAAGAGGCGAGTCATACAGCTGGATGGCGGCGTGATCATAAGGGACGAGATGCGGGGGAGCTACTGCCATGAAGCCTAGGACTGTCAGGACCCTGAGCTTGCAGGCTATCCGGAATCTCAAGAAGACCCCAGCAATAACATGTATCGCGATAGTTGCCGCGTGCATGTTCCTGCTTGGGGCGTTCCTGGTGACAGCCGTGAACCTCACTGATCTGGGACGCCAGCTTCGCACACAGGTGCAGATACGGGTTTTCCTCGCTCCGGGCCTCGCCCAGGCCCGGGTTGATGGTCTAGGCAAGGCCATAAGGGCCACTCCAGGAGTTGGGAGTGTGGACTACGTCGGCAAGCAGGAGGCGCTCGAGCGCCTTGGCAGGCAGCTCGCGGATTACCGTTCCATATTGAATGACCTCCCCGCGAATCCACTCCCCGAGTCGTTCGATGTGTCGCTCCGGAAGGCCGAGGATGTCTCGTCTGTGGCAGAGGCCCTGAGGAAGCTTGACGGAGTGGCGGATCTCAGATATGGGCAGCAGTATGTTGAGAAGCTTCTGAAATCATTGAAGATCATCTGGGGCGTCGCCGGCGTGGTTGCCATCCTTGTAGCCATCGGCGCGAGTCTCATAGTGGCAAACACCATCAAACTCTCGGTGTTTGCCAGGAGACGTGAGATAGAGATAATGAAGCTTGTCGGAGCTACTGACGCGTTCATACTATTCCCCTTCGTGCTCGAGGGGATCTCCATAGGCGTTATCGGTTCAATCGTGGCTGCGGCGGTCGTGTATGGGGGTTGCTTTGGCCTTTCCAGATGGATTGCGGCTGTTGCCCCGTTTATTCCACTGGTCCGCGATGTCGCGAGGATGTGGTATGTTGTGCTCGCACTGTTTACATTCGGAGGAGTAGTCGGGTTGGCAGGAAGCGCCATATCCACGAAACGCCATCTCCGAGTATGAGCTGGAATCAAGTTCATGGAGGTTTCGCATGCGATGAAATCTGGACTGCGCGGTAGCGCTCTCCCTAGGGCGATTCTAGCCGTCTGCATCATGTGCACGGTCATGCTGGGTCTGTCGGCGGATTTCACCACGGCAAGCTCTAGCCCTTCAGATCTGTCCTCCAAAGAGAACGCTCTGGGGAATCTCAATGATCAGATAGAGAAGACCAGAGGCGTGGTCACGAAGTACAAGAAGGAAGAGAAGAACGCACTGGCGGCTCTTCAGAAGGTAGAGGCTAGGCTGGAGGATCTTCAAGATAGCATCGCCAACACCGATGCCAGGCTCAAGAACGCAGAGAAGCAATTGGTGAAGGCAGAGGCGGATTTGGCCGTCGCCGAGAAGGCGCTCACGGCCGCGACAGATGATTATCAGGCATCGGTTGCGCGGTTGGGCGGCAGGCTTACAGAAATCTACAAGCTCGGGCCTGGAACTTACCTCGAACTGCTCTTGAACGCGGAGGACTTCTCCGACTTCGTGACCAGGTACGAGTTCCTGGGCATGATAATCCAGCAGGACTCGGGAGTGCTTTCCCGCGTCAAGGAGGAACGGGACCAGATCGAGGAGAGAAAGGCCTCCATTGCGAAGCGCCAGGAGAGCCTAGAGGAGAAGAAGAAAGAGATCGCGCTGCTTTCTGCAAGCCTGAAGCGTGAGGAGAAATCGGCTCAGGAAGCGATGAGCGACCGTGCCTATTACCTAAAGCGTGTGCAGGCTGAGAAGGGCAAATGGGAGAGAGAGCTTGCTGAGGAGGAACGGCAGTCACGCGAGCTAGAGCGGACGATCAGGGACATGCAGGCGAAACTATCCGCATCTGGGCGCGCTCCCGTTTGGCGCGGTAAGTTCGTGTGGCCCACTTTGGGGCGGATATCTTCTGAGTTCGGGTGGAGAGTGCATCCCGTATTCAAGGATAGACGGTTTCACTCCGGGATCGACATTGCGGCAAGGACCGGGACCCGTGTGGCAGCGGCTGCCTCGGGGACCGTGCTTCTGGCCGGTTGGATAAACGGGTACGGGAACACGGTGATCATCGCCCACGGAGACGGTCTCTCGACGCTCTACGGACACAACAGCGCCCTCACGACCTCCTCGGGGAAGACGGTGCTTCAGGGCGACACCATATCCAAGGTGGGCTCAACCGGCTTTGCCACCGGCCCGCACCTTCACTTCGAAGTGCGTCTTAACGGGAAACCTAAGAATCCCCTCGACTGGCTCCCAGCTAGATAGGGCAAGTTCGAAGTGGTGGACAGGGTGCATACGATGTATGAACCATTGAAAGCAGGTGTGGAACTATGGCTTCATCTCGGGGCGTGAGGAGGGTTGCCGGGATCGTCCTGGCCATCGTGGCCCTCCTTGTAGGGTGTGCGTTCCTTGCTCCGGCGGCATTTGGCGATCCGGTTAAGGGGGCTACTGATGAGCAGCCGAAGTTCAGGGATGTTCGAACTGCCATCGAGGCCGTATATCTGGTCAGATCTGAGTTCTACAAGCCAGTGTCCGTCGGCAAGCTGATGCAGGCATACCTATCCAAGGGGACTGTCAGTGGGATGCTTGAAGCGCTGGGCGACCCATACACCAGGTACATGAGTCCCAAGGACTGGCAGTCTCTCAAGGACGAATCCGCGGGCGTGTTCGGCGGCGTTGGCATTCTTGTGGGAATCAGGGATGAGAAGATAACGATCATCACCCCTATCGATAAGACCCCAGGGTTCAGAGCAGGACTTCTCCCTGGCGACCGCATCGTCGAAATCGATGGAGTCTCCACTGAGGGCATGGCTCTGGATCGCGCGGTTTCGATGATGCGCGGAGAGCCCGGCGCCTCGGTTGTGCTGACGATAGATAGGCCATATCCCGCGAATCGCTTTAAAGTCGACATTGTAAGGGACATCATCGATTCCCCTGCTACACGTGGTTACATTCTGAACAAGGAACATGGGATTGGATATATCGAGCTTCGCACGTTCTCACAGAGGGCGGGAGCGGAGATCGAGTCGGAAGTGCTCAGGCTGGAGCGACAGGGAATGAAAGGCCTCATTCTCGACCTGAGGTACAACGGCGGAGGCCTCGTGTCCCAGGCAGTAGAAGTCGCGAGCAAGTTCATACCGGCGGGGCCGGTCATGCACGTGCAGGGCAGGGATCTTCAGAAGAAGACCATGAACACTGTGGGAAGCCGCGTATCGGAGTTGCCCATGGTGGTTCTGGTGAACGAGTACACTGCGTCGGCATCGGAGATCGTCACAGGCGCTCTTCAAGACAACCATGTGGCAACGATTGTTGGCGTGCCGACCTTTGGAAAAGGCCTCGTCCAGACGCTGTTCCCGCTTTCGGACGGATCGGGCTTGGCCGTGACCACCCAGATTTACCTTACCGCGGCCGGCAGGGCGATAACGCCCGATACCCCCATTGCTCCTGATGAAGTTGTCGAACCCTTGTCCCCTGAAGAGCTGGAGAAGCTCATGAAACAGCAGACCAAGGCGAATTCGCCGGCTTCTGGTCCGTATACCGCAGAGGATTTGCTCCGTCTCGACCCCGCCCTCGATCCACAGCTAAAGCGCGCTTTGGACATTCTGGAGGAGCAGATACGGCCAATGGCGTCAGCCAGGCCCGCCGCGTAGAGCTTCAGAGCGGAGTGTTGAAGTTGCTTTCATTTCCTATAGGTCAGGTGTTCAGCATCATAGTGGCTAGCATGGTCTCTATTCTGAGCTATGCTCCCACTATGATCGCATTCTGGGTAGTGCTCTTCGTTGTCTATTCACAGTACAGGCGGGTGTGTACGCTCGAAGAGCAGACCCTCAGGAGATCAAGGGGCAGCGCTCTCGTGCGGACGATGTTCGCGCTTGGGCAGGGGATTGTAGGAGGGCTTGTCGGAAGCTTCGTCTTCATCCTGCTTGGAGCATCAATCGACCAGATGGGTCTGGAGTTCATCTGGATGATCGCTCTGGCCTTGGCGCTTTTCGACATGAGGCTGATATGCTTCGCGTATGCAGGCGGGATAGTCGCCCTCTCATCGCTGGCGTTCGGCTGGCCGAAGGTGGATATCCCGGCGGTGATGTCGCTTGTTGGAGTGCTTCACCTGGTGGAAGCCGGGCTCATCTGGTCCACTGGCGCTCAGGACGCCATACCGGTGTTCGCGGCTGACCGAGATGGCAGGCCGATGGGCGGGTTCATGATGCAGAAGTACTGGCCTCTGCCAATGGCCATTGGGTATCTGCTCTATCTGCCGTTCGCTAATCTGCCAGTAGACATGCTGAAGATGCCTGACTGGTGGCCTCTGATTCGCAGCTCCGTTCTGCCCCCTTTGGGCGCTGAAGCTGTGTACCTGGTACTGGCGATTACGGCGGTGGCGGGCTACGGGGATGTCACCTACACCAGGACGCCAGAGCGAAAGACCACCGAGACCGCTGCCACGTCCGCGGCATTCAGCCTGGCGCTCCTGGGCCTAGCGATATTGTCAGGGAAGTATCCGGCGCTGCAGTGGGCGGCGGCGCTGTTCTCGCCGATCGGGCACGAGCTAATCATATATCTCGCCCGGCGGACTGAGATGGAAGGCTCGCCGATTTTCCAGAGCGGCCCGTCCGGACTGATGATCCTGGACGTAATGCCCGGGTCACCGGCACAGGCTGCGGGGGTGCGGTCAGGCGATGTAATTGAGGCGGTGAACTGCCAGCCCGTAGCGGCCATCGGCGAGTTCATTGAGGCCATCAGCGTTGTTCCACATACTGTGATACTCGACTTGAGATCGCCCTCTCCAGGAGGGCCGCCTGCCCAGAAGACAGTCCAGATAAGGCGGGCTTCAGCTGGGATAGGTGTGGTTCTAGTCCCCCGAGAGGGGTCCTTCCAGGCACTGCAGTTTGAGAAGACGGGGCTAATTGCTCTACTGATCAGGTTCATTCGTGTGCGGGGGCGCACTCGGAGGCTGTAGGAATGCGGAAAATCAGTTTTGCCTGTTTTGTCGTCGTGCTCTCATGCGTTGCGCTCATTGCGTCAGGATGCGGAGGCAGAGGCGCTGGCGGGGGTGGGCATGATGGCGCTCCCCGGGCCGAGCAGGAGGATCGTCGAACAGAGATCGAAAGTTCAGAATATGCCGGTAGTCCCGATGCCGCTGAACGCACGTACGAAGGCAAGGCAATGAGCGGCGACGCCAACTCGGAGACGGCTGCGGAATCAGGCGATTCCTTCAGTGTGGTCCCTGTGACTCGCTTGATGGATTCCAGCGACGCGCACGCAGGCGCAAAACACAGTGACGACATGGATAGCGCTGATGCTGGAGTTGTCAAAGGAGAGGCTGTTGGAGACGTGCCGTCGATCCGCACCGACTACGAGGCAAAGGAGACTCCTCTTCCGGCTTCCGGCCCAAGGCCCGATGGCACGCCGAGAGGCCGGCTTGCGATAGTGATCGATGATCTTGGCGGGGGCGTCGCCGGCACGAGTGAGATAATGAACATACGAGCGCCGCTGACTGTCTCCATTCTGCCGCAGGGACGATATGCTGCCAGAGAGGCGAACATGGCTGCGGAGCGGGGTTACGCAGTGCTCGTCCATCAGCCCATGGAACCGCTTGATCGCACGAAGAACCCGGGCGGAGGGGCGCTTCTTGCCGGCATGGACGCGGACGCGATCAGGCGGATCCTGTCGTCGAACGTGGCCCTGGTCCCCGGGGCGATAGGCGTCAGCAACCACATGGGTTCACGCGTAACGCAGGACTCAGCGGCCATGAGAGTGGTTCTCGAAGAAGTGTACGGTCGTGGGCTTTTCTTCTTCGATAGCCGAACAACTAGTGATTCTGTGGTGGGCAAGGTCGCGCAGGGCATGGGAATCCAGGTTCTGGAGAACGTGAGGTTCCTCGATCATATCGACTCCCAGGACTACGTCATCGACTCCATCAGGGTTGTGGCTCGGATCGCCATGGCAAGGGGATCCGCTGCTGCGATTGGCCATGTGAGACCTGCCACGGCTCGGGCAATACAACGAGTGCTTCCGGAGCTTGCCGCTGCAGGGATAGAGCTGGTCACCATCGACAAGCTGGCGCCCGCGGCGCACGGCATGGCGGCGGCGCCGGGGAAATCGGGGACTTCGGAGAAATCCACAGCACAATCTGAGGCGCCGAGGCCCGCAGCTGCGCCCGCGAGCACGCCCCCGAGCACTCCTGTAGCCACGCCTGCAACCGCGCCTGAGGCACAACCTGAGGCGGCGGCGCCCCCGCTTCTGCCGGACGCGCAGCCTGCCGCCACATCGTTGACCCCCGCGATGCCGACCCCAGCAACTGCCTCGACAGACCAGGATTCGGTTGAAGACCCGGTTCATTAGAATGACCCCGTTGGCGTCGGCGGTCGCTGCGTTGGCAGGTCTTATCTTGTTCCCAACCAGGCATGCATCAGGATTTCTCGGGCTAGGGACTCGGTCAGACGCTTGGGGCTGAGCATAGCCGCACCTGAGGTGAGGCCTGCATCGAGCGCGCTATCAATGCACGACTCGAATGCGTGTCCGTCAATGCCTGCCGCTTCAAGCGAACGTGGAATTCGCCTTCGCCAGGTCGCGACCGCACTGATATGGGCAGCCATCCGAATACTTCCAGTGCTGCCTGCACAGCCACGGATACTACAAGCCCCGACGATACTGTGCATGTAGCTGCTTCCAATGCGTGACTCAATGCGTCTAGCCCGGAGTAGGCTGCTACTTTGGCTGGCATGGAATCTACAAGGTCAGCATCTAGTATTGCCAGGTCGGGAACGAGTTCACTCGACATCATCAGGCGCTTGGTTCGAGTGTCGGGGTCTATCAGCACTGCCACACACGTAGTCTCCGATCCGGCGCCGCTGGTAGTCGGCGCCGCTATCAGTCTTGCCTTGTCGCCCAGGCCAGGTATGGCGAAGGGAGTAAAGGCCTTTTCTAGGCCTATCCCGGGATGCTCATAGAACACCCACGAGGCCTTGGCGGTGTCGAGTACCGAACCTCCGCCAATGGCTACGATAGTGTCGGGCTTGAACACGGCCATCTCATCCAGTGGTCGCAGCGCATCGTGGATGCTGGGTTCGCCGCCGATGTCGGCCACAAGCTGCCAGGCGATACCCGCCTGCTCAAGGCCGGAAGTTACGGCCTTGAGCCGCTCGCGCCCCAGGGCGCGCGAATCGATGAACAGCGCCACTCGTTTCCCTGAAACCTCAGGCAGCGTGCTCAGACAACCTCTACCACACGCAAAGGGTGCGTTCACGAATCTTGCGTTCATTAGTATGCAGCTCCATATAGCCTGCCGTGGCCTGACTGGTTGCCAGAACAGTAGATGTGCGTGGTTGTGTCGAAGGTGATCGCATCCGTCGCCTCCGGGAACCAACCTCCCGACTCCTTGTTGAGCCTCAGCACATCTCCACCCACCACACGATCCACTGCAGGCAGTGATGTTGTCTTCTCAATGCTCCCGCCGCTCACGATGGCGATGGCCTCAGGCACACTGTCTACAAGAAGGTCGCCTTCAGTGCCATCTTTGCCCCCGAATTCGAACGTGATGGCGGAGGCAGCGATGCCTGATGTTTCAGCATACTGAATGGTGAGCATTGCGTCTACCGCAGCGTTGCCTCCGCCTTCCCACGCCATCACCAGGCCATCAGCGCCGAGCATGTGGGCCAGCTTCACGCAGAAACTGGCTGAGCGTTCCTTGTGCCAGTGGGTTGGGTTATGGCTGCGGCTGAACACCACGCCCCTGAAATTCAGGTCTACGCCGTGGCGCCTGTAGAGGTCGAGCAGTATCGGGTGGTTCGCATGAAGATAGGTGGGAACCTTGAAGGCTGGCCAAACGTAGTTGCCGCTCACCACGGCTCCGTCTAGCATTTCGTTGGGATGCAGCCATGTGGGCGTCAGATTATCAATGGGGTGCGCATAGAGCAGCGTGTTTGCGTACACGCCCTGGTTTTGGCACTGCCATACGAGTACCACTTTGGGAAGGTCGTCGGCTGCACCGTCGATTGAGAAGTGCTCAACCTGATCCGGCTGGGCCCCTTCGGCAACCCTCGCCAGGTAGTCGGCTACTCGCATTGCCGACTGCCTTATGGCTGCGTCGTACTCAGCTGATGATTTGCCTTCGACCAAGCTGTAGCAGATCACCAGGTTGCTGGTGTGGGAGAAGGGGCTGTACTCGGATATTGGGCCAGTCATGTCCACTATCGCGTCTCTAGGATATAGCAATCCGCTGCTTGTGCTGGCCGATTCCCATGGCAGCGGCGCACTCTCCATCACTGCGAATCCTCTGAGCAGATTGGTGGCGCCTGAGCCGGTGGTAGTGGGTGGGCCGATGATTCCCGGATATGCATTGCCCTCTGGCTTGTGCATTGGCTGTATCGTATCGAGCACATGGATTATCCGAGTGTTCTCTCCGGGGGCGACTAGGTCGAAACTGGCCTGAGCAACCCCGTCCAGAATGGGTTTTACCAGTTTCTCAATTTCGGCTCGGTTGATCCGCAGAAGGCCGTCGCGTAGGTCGGTCCTGTCGGCCCATACTGCGTGCTTCACATCGTAATTGTTTCTCGTGAGGTTCATTGTCGTGGCCATGCTCAAGCCTCCCTCCCTTCGTCCACCGTGAACACCGTTGGCACCGGCACATCCGTAGCCAACGCCTTGAGCGCGGTTTCCACAACACGTTTTCTGTAGGCCAGTTCACGCTGGGCTGGAAGATCTGGGTTGCCTGCAGGACTGGTGAAGTGCCCCCCGAACACGATCCTGTTTGCTTTGACGTTCTCGGCGATGGACGTGAATGCGGTGATCTGGGCAGTGGGGATTCCGGCCTTGTCGAGTTCTTTGGCTATCGTTGCACCGCAACGTGTACAGGTGCCTCAGGTGGACGTGAGTATGGCTGCGCGAACCCCTGCCTGCTTGATCTGTGCCGCCATACGCTCTCCAATAGACACAGAGCTGCTAACGTTGGTGCCTATGCCGCAGGTTGTGAGGAACATGTTCCACACGCCGCCGACGGCGCCGTCGGCCTCAAGCTGCCTGAGGGCGTCCAGAGGAACCAGTCGGTTGGGATCGGCATTTACCATGGTGGTGTCATAACCGCCGTGAATAGACTCGTAGTCGCCGGCTGTCATTGCGGATAGGTGCGCCAACGAGTACGAGCCGTAAGTGGTGGAGAACGCCTGCCTGAGCTTGTCGGGGTTGCCCTGGGGAACGAGCCCGCCTGTGGTGATGAGGGCTATAACTGAGTTCCCGAGGTCGGTCACTCGAGGAGCGGCGGGTACGGTTTCGAACGTGCGTATGGGTATCTCGGTGACGAACGGTGCGTTCGCGAGCCTGGCCATGAGCGTGTTCACAACACGCGTGGCCCCGATGAGCTGGTGCAACTCGTTTCTGCGATGCCCGGTAGGGATGTAGCCTTCGTCCAGGGCGGCGCCTATGGGCCTGCCCTGTGCAAGTTTGAGCGCTAGCGCTGCAAGGGGTGGGAGAGCTTTTGCCATTCCGGCTGCGGTTTCAGGCGTTGCGACAATGTAGTTGTGCTTCACGAACATTGGAACCGCCGGATTCTCAGGATGCATGGCGGTAACGCTGGGAATTCCAAGTTTCGAGCTTGCATACTCGGCGGTTCGTGCACACGCGACTCCATAGCGTCCGGCGTTGAAGGCTGGCCCCGAGATGAACACATGGGGCTTGAACCTAACAACCGCTTCAGTTAGGGCGGCAGCGAGTTGAGGAAAACTGGTTTCGGTGTTGGCGAAGTTGTCGCCGCACGCGATGGTGGCGACTACCTCCATCTCTTGACGCCACATGGCTTGCATGCCTATGGATGGGCCCTTGGCGCCCTCAAACAAGTTTACGCCAATGCCAGCCTTGTCCTCACCGCCAATACCGGCATAGAACTGGTTGATGTAACACAAAGCTCTTAGTTTGTCTGCCAATGATATCAGCTCCGTTCTAGGCTCTTGCTGAACCTGCACGGCCCACTGCGAAGATCACCAGGCCAATGAGGTGCCACCAACCCCCAAGCATGTAGGAGGCGGCCGGTAGCTTAACTAGGTTCACAACGACTACTACTATGGTAAGCAACGGCAGCGCGATTCCGCCAGGAACCTGATATGCGCCTTTAGCTCCCAGATTGCGTATTCTGGCGGCAATCAGCGACACGGCCATGAGTACCACCAATATGGCTGAGCACAGCGAGCCCGTGCCGATGATCTCCATGGTGAACTGTGGGAAACAGGCGACAATTGCGGCGGCGAGCGCGGAAACGGTAAGCGAGAAGCCGGGCGCCTGATTCTTGTTGACTGACCTGAACGCTGCGGGAAGCAGGCCGCCTTCGCTGACTCCCATCAGAGTGCGACTGCAGCTCATCACGAGCACCAGCATTGTGGTGACTATTGCGAACAGTGCTGAGATGGATATTGCAAGGCTTACCCACTTTGCTTCCGGTGCGAATACGGTGGCAGCAAATTGCATCGGTGCGTAGTAGGCGAAGGAATCAGGCGTGAACTGCTTCCACGACACCACTCCAAACGTGGCGATTAGCATGATCAGGTAGAGCACGGTGGTCATTCCCAGGGAGATCATGATGGCCTTGGGAATGGTCTTGCGCGGTTCCTTGGCCTCTTCGGCCAGGCTGGCAATGGCTATCACAGAGCCGTAGGCCAGCATAGCCATGGGAATCGAAGTCATGATGCCGCTCTTTCCCATGGCTCCCGAAGTCCAGAAGTTCGAGAAGCTCGCGGGATCGACGTGGGGGAAGGCCGCGAAGCTGTACGCCAGGCAACCTACCATGAGCAGGGCGGTGAGCACCAGGTTGGTCTTTCCCATCAGGCTTATGCCCAGGTAGTTCACGGCCCAGCAGAACACTATCGCGATCACGCCTACGAGGATAACGGCATCCTTGGCGCCGGGGATTATGGAATCGAGATAGCCTGCAACGAAAATGGCGCCGAACGATGTGCCGAGAACTGTCACGTTAACCCATGACCACGATGCGAGCCAGCCTAGTAGCTGTTGAATGAGGGGGTTGTTGCTCAAGGTAGCAGCAGGATATGCGTACAAACCGCCGGCTTTAGGGAACCTGCTTGATAGCTCGGCTACGTTTAGCGCATATAGCATGATGATGGCCGCTGCGATGACCCATGCCACGAGCGCCGCGGGGCCTGCAAGACCGTAGGTCACGCCAGAGAGAGTGAATATGCAACTTCCAACCATGCCGCCGACGCCGATCATCACGCATTCCCATAGGCCCAGAACTCCAGTGCGCAGTTGCGACTCTTCAGATCCGCTCATGTTCGTTCCTCCACTTCAAATGCGGTGTGAATAGGTTCGCTGCAGTATGCCGGGTTACATGGGCGGAACAGTGCCGTCTTCGAGCTCAACGAATACCGTTTTCGGGTGCATGTACTTTGTGATTCCCGCACCTCCAACGCCGCTGGCTTTCCAGCCCACTCCGGGCGACTCCATGATGCCCTTGCTGTAATAGGTGTTCACATACACCTGACCAGCTTTGATCTTCTCAGCCACGCGCTGCGCGCGCCTTGCGTCGCCGGTGAACACTCCGCCAGCCAGGCCGTAGTCGACGGCGTTGGCCAGCTCGACCGCGTCCTGCTCGGTGCTGAACTTGCTCACGCATAGCACGGGCCCGAAGATCTCTTGCCGGAATATGCTCATCTGGGGCGTTACATCGGCGAATATGGTGGGAGGTATGAAGTTGCCTGCGGCCAGTGTTGGGTCGGTGTAGCGGAATCCTCCAGTAACTAGACTGGCGCCTTCGGCGATTCCCTGCTCAATGTGACGCCATACGCTCTCGCAATGCTCGCGAGAGATCATGGGGCCGAAGTTCACGCCGGGGGTGAAGCCGTCGCCCGGCACGACTTGCTTGCACAGGTTGACGAGCTCGTCGATGAATCTGTCGTATATGGCCTCATGCAGTATCAGCCTTGTGCCAGCCACGCACACCTGGCCGGAGTTGAGAGTGAACCCGAAGAATGCCCATTTGGCGGCTTTACTGATGTCCACATCGTCGAATATGATGTTCGGGCTCTTTCCACCGAGCTCCAGCGCTACGTTTTTTACGGTGTCGGCGGCAGATGCAAATATCTGTTTGCCTGTTTCGGTGCCTCCAGTGAGCGACACCATGTCCACCTGTGGGTTTCTCACGAGGGCGTCTCCAACGCTTGAGCCAGGGCCCGGAACCACGTTCACGACACCTTCAGGGAACCCTGCTTCGTGGAATACCGAAGCCAGTTCCAGCATGGATAGGGGCGCCCAGGTGGGCGGCTTGATCACTACCGTATTTCCGGCAGCCAGAATCATGCTGACTTTCTGGCAGCCCATCATGAGCGGGCCGTTCCAGGGCAGGATCTCGGCTACCACGCCACACGGCTGCCACATCACGTAGTTCAGATAGTGCCCACCGCCGTCTACTGGCACTACCTTGCCCTCAAGGCAGCGCGCCTTGCCTGCGGCGAATTGAAAAGCGTCAACGGCGGAGGGCAGTTCATAGAACTTCAGGCTTGGCCAGAGCTTTCCGCAGTTTAGACCCTCTATGGCTATGAACTCGTCTTCACGCTTCTTAAGGATCTCCCCTGCACGCAGCAAGAGGTGACTTCGTTCCGCCTGGGTCATGCGGCCCCACGGGCCATCATCGAATGCGCGCCGGGCTGCAGATATTGCGCGTTCCACGTCTGATTGGCTGCCCTGGTAGGCCGTGGCGATCACCTTGTTGGTTACCGGGCTGACCACGTCGAAGGTTTTGCCGGAATCTGAGGCTTCGAACTCACCGTCAACATACATCTTGTAGGGTTCGCGCTTGAGTACGCTTTGCGGATCAAGCATGCTCGAACCTCCCTTTCAGCCACAACTGAGGCTGATGGATTACCATTGCAACATGCGTGCCAGCTATCGCAGAGCGTAGAAGTGAGCTGATGGCGGGCGAGAGCGAAACCACTTGTGGACAGAGCGTCACATGTGTGACCTAGGCGTCACACATCATCCTCACAGGAGCAGCCGTCGTCGTGGTCGCGCATCTGCCGAAGCATTCGATGAAGGGTTTCTCTGGCAATCCCCAGATCATCCGCGGCACGGGTCACATTCCCATCGTGCCTGGCCAGGGCCAGTTTGATGTAGGAACACTGATATTGGGAAAGCGCCTGCTTCAGGGGCAAATCCTCTGGCGGGCAGCTGGCCGACTGCGTCAGAGACGGCGAGGAGCCCAGCGGGGGGCCTGATAGGTGCGCTGCCAGCTCTAGCTCGTCTATCACATCTGACTGCGCGAACACCATGGCTCGTTCCACGACGTTCTTGAGTTCGCGCACATTCCCCCGCCAAGGCTGCTGCCTGAGGAGTTCCAGTGCTGAAGGGGCGAGGTTCACGCGCTTGTTCATCTCCCTTGCATAGGAGTGGGCGAAATGGACGGCGAGCGCGGGAATGTCGTCGGGGCGCTCTCGTAGGGCTGGCATATGGATGGGGATCACGCACACTCTGTAGTACAAGTCCTCGCGGAATCGGCCCATTGCTGCCTCCTGTTCCAGCTCGCGGTTGGTGGCGCAAATCAGGCGGAAGTCCACGCTGATTGTGGAAGTGCCTCCGACACGCTCGAAGCATTTGTCTTCGAGGACGCGCAGGAACTTGGGCTGCACTGGTGCAGGGATATCCGCAACTTCGTCGAGGAACAACGTGCCGCCTGCGGCCAGTTCCACTTTTCCCTGTTTGCGAGCGACGGCTCCAGTAAAGGCGCCCTTTTCATGGCCGAACATTTCGCTTTCCCACAGGTCGCCGGGCACTGCTGCGCAGTTGACCTTGACCAGCCTGTAGTTGTGCCGGCAGCTCAATGCGTGAATAGCCCTAGTCACCACGTCCTTGCCAGTGCCGCTCTCCCCGGTGATGAGAACGGGTGAATCACAGGCGGCCGCTGCGGCTGCCAGTCGACGAACCCTCATCATAGGCTCTGAGCTTCCCACAAGAGCCTGCCCGCCGGTGAGTTCCGCCAACTCTTCCCTGAGGCGCCTGTTTTCGCTTGTGACCTCAGAGAGACGGAGCGCCTTGTCGATCTCGAGGGCGAGATCGTCGGGGCGAATGGGCTTGGTAAGATACGTGAAGGCCCCCTTGCGCATGGCCTCCACTGCGCCGTCAATCGAGCCGTGCCCTGTCAACACGATCACCTGTCCGGCAAAGCCCTGTGTTCTTACGGATTCCATCAGTTCGATTCCACTCATCGTGGGCATGCGTACGTCTACCACCGCCACGTCAAAGTCCGATGAGGCCATGATGGCGTAGGCTTGAGCGCTTCCTGTTGCGGTCTGAACCTGGTAGCCACAATCAGCAAGGCTGAGCTGCATAAAGTGTAGGAAGTCAGGCTCATCGTCTACAAGCATGATCTTGGCCCTGCTCATCCGGAATTTGCCTCCCGTCGTCTGCCCCTGGCTGTGCTATGGAACTGCCCGGAGGCAGCTCAATAGCGCCCTTCGAACCCTGCCCCGGTCGACTAGGCATACGAATGGACCCGCGGCGCCGTCCGATCTCGCGGCAGCATATTGCCAGGCCCAGCCCTGTGCCCCAGCCAGGCGCTTTTGCGGTGAAGAACGGTGCGCTGAATGCAGCTGCCCATTGGTAAATCATGGCCCAAGAGCCCACGCGCGCACTCATTGGCATGCACAATGACGCCGTCGGGTTCAGTCAGGATCAAGCCTTCTGTATCGATAGAGTCGATGATCTGCAGCGCCTGGCGTCGCATGACCATGGCCTCCGACCCGTATAGCTTTCTGCCCCAATTATAGCAGGATACCATCTCAGGACAAACCTGCTTCTCCTTTCCGTGTCACTCGTCCCCAAGCCCTGGACGTTCAGCAGCAACGACGGCAGGTTCCGGTTTGATCGACACTGAACCCCTTGAATCCCGAGGTGTGAAGAAAAGCGCCGAACGGGTCCACTCGCCTCCTTCATGATCAAGGCTTCTGAACAGTAATGGATTTCGAACCGTACTGCTTGCGTCCGCTGCCGTGGAGTCCTGCACGCGGATTCCGGCTGCGCCCGCGATCATTCCTCTTTTGCAGGCATGGGCGCCTTGGGGAGGCGACAGGCCCGGGGTTGGCGGCCACAGTGATCACTGCGGATACCACCTCAAGGTGCAGTTGATCTCCAAGCAGGATTCAGAACAACCCGCTAGCTTCAGCTGGAGCGTGAGCCAGATGCCCAGCATCTCGTGATTTCGCGATATTCATCAGAAGGAACCACTACGCGAGTAACGAATGCATAGGAAATTGGGAACGTTTCAGGTTTGTACTGGACGGCATCCCACTGTATGGGGTTTTCCCGCTTCGTCTCGGATGTCAGGAATCAACGCAGCCTCGGCCAGCATGTAGCCCACAGTTCCTCAGTCACCAGGCGAACGGAGGCGGTTGAATGCGTCGCATCGGTTACCGCTCTTGTCCGAGGGCCCTTCTGTCCATAGCGGCGTTCTCCCTCGTCGTGCTTCTCCTGCAGTCGTCTCCGACCTGTGCTGCCTATGACACCCCAGTCTCATGCGATGTCGTGTCTCAGGATATCCGCGTCGTCCTGAAGGATCTCGCCGCTCAGGCATGCGTGAACATCGTTATAGACGACAACGTACAAAGAAGAGTGACCATCCAGCTCAAAAAGGAACACCCTCGATTGCTGATCCTTCCGCGATGTATGACTGCAGGAAGATGTCTCCCTTCAATCATTACTTCGAGGGCCTCTCGGAGACGATAGACCCGAAGACCGGAGCGCTCATCGTGAGGCAGAAAGACCTGGTGCTCCCCGGCCGCAACGGATTCGATCTTGTGATAGAACGAGTCTATAGCAATCAGATGGCTGCGGCCGGCAAGCCTGACGTCAGTGTATCTGTCGAGTGGAAAGTGGAAGCTGGTTCTCAGGCGTGTTCGCGCGTCGAGGATGCCTACATAATCGAAGGACGGACATACCGGTGTTTCTTGGAGGGCGTCGTTCAGTGGGCAGAACAGTCGCTGTCTGACGAACCGATCTACGCCTGCTTTTGTGGTACAGCGCGCATGATGCGCTGGGAACCGGATCAGTGCACCTGGACGTGCGTAAAGGAGCAAGAGACTATATCCGCGATACGGATACCCGCTCCTGAGGGCAGCCTCAGCCCATTATCCACAGTAGGGGTCCATCGAACTAGTCGCTACAGGACACGGGATGGAACACAGTCATCCCTGAGGGCGACGGTACTCTCCGATCAGGAGTCCAAGTCTGTCGAGGGCACGGTAGTGAAAGGGCAAGGCGTTTTCAACGTGGCTTACCTCGGCGCCGTTGGGCAACTTGGCATTGGTCAGGGCGATCTGGTCGAAATCGAGGAACAGCTCACGGACGGATTCATCTATGCCGGCCAGTTTCAGTATGTGCTCGAGGAGGCAATAGACGACGAGGGCTAGGTTCGTAACAAACGCCAGCCCCTTTATCCGCATCTCCGATTCGAGAAAAACGGGTCTCACCTTGAGCTGGCTTTTGAGGCGCCGCATCCGCATTTCGATATGGCTTCGTCCTCTGGAAGTGCGGAATATGTCGGCGGCGCTAACGACGGGATCCATCTGGTTTGAGATCACCACGTACTTGCCACCCAGCGAAATGAGTCTTTGCATGGCCTCTTCGTCCATGGACCAACTGAAGTCGAGACGGTTGCCGTCGCTTCCCACCTTGGGGTTGTAGATGTTTCGATTGAAGAAAGCGTCTATCCGTTTTTCTACATACTCGAGTTTCTTGTAGCGGCGCTTGTTTATCTTGTTGTCGCGAACGTCACGCAGCCAGGCGTCGACGGTCTCCGTCTCTTTGGATCGTTTCATCTCGTCGACCTTGAGTTTGCTTGGGCTCTTGATGACGATTGCACGAAACCAGCCGGACTCGTACTGCCGTTCTTCGCCATCAAGCTTCCGATGGAGGCAAATGCCTCGTTCAGCGATGAAGAAGGGCTCGCCGTCCTTGGACCTGTAGTCCGCTTCCCGGAACTCATCGTCGCTCGTCCCGAGGATCAGCCCAGTATAGCAGTCGTCATCGTCGGCTGGGGCTACGAACTTCGTGCCCTTTGAGTCCAGCAGGAACACGTTCTTCACGCTTGCAAGAGCCCTATCTGCTACCACAACATAGTCGGCGCGACCCGCTTTGCTGAGTGTGGCTTTCAAGGTCTCAAGGTTATCGACGACGAGCTCGGAATCGGGTCTTCTGCCTGATTCTCGGCTGCTAGCAAGGGGTATGCCAGTGCCGGCGTCCACACACATGCCGATGCGGACGCGCTTGGCGTCGGTACTCCCTTATACAGCATATCCGAACGTTACGAACCCGGAGTCGTCGTACGCGCCTTCGAAGTAGAACGATGTGCTGTCCCATATCACGAGGTCAGGGGAAACCCCGAAGTCGCGTATGAGCTTGAGGCAGAGCAACGTCTCCATGTCGCCTGAGTACGTAGCCAGAAGTTCCAGGCAACGCCCCAGTTTGTCATCATTTAGCAGGTAGGGAGGTATCCCGAAAAGGTCAATGGTGGATACGTGATCTGCCCAATCCTCGACTCTGTACAGCGGTCCGGGAGAGATGAGCCTGTTTAGGACGAGGATCTTGCAGGCCTCGCCTACCGATACGCTGGCCCTATTGGAGGCAAGGGGACAAACGCTGTCTACGATATCCTCGAGGCCAAGCAAAGCCAAGAGCGGTTTCAGGAGAAAGATATTCCCGATGACCTTCGACTCGCACCTCGTGGAAACGCCCGATGGATACGGGTTGAAGGTGCCGTGGTGCTGCTTCTTTGGATTCTTGAGCGCCATGCCGCCCCCCCGCTTCTGTATCGAGGCTATGTTCGACATGAGCGTTGCCAGTACCTTCTCAGAATGTTCTGGAAAGATTCCGAGGATTCAGCCTTTTCTACTGCGGAAAATGGGCTAAGGCAGGGTTCGCTAAGTTCACCGAAATCGCTTTGAACATTGTAAACAATATCGATAGACTCGGCGGATCGGTGCGAATGTGGGAGAGCGGCAAGACGGCGTACTGGTTCAATGACGTAATCGTGATAGTGTTCAACGGCAAACTGCAGACCGTGATACCAGGCTCGCTGGAGTATTTTCGGGGAATGAAATAGAGAAGAAGGGATGCAGCGGTGGAATATGAAGCAACAGTCTGCAGACTTGATGATGCAGACTACTACGACGGCTATGTCACCATCTCGATCTTGGTGCAGAGTCTTCGTGTGTATTACCAAACGTCAATGGAATTCGCTCTGGAGAAGCTGACGCCCGGCGCAGTTATCGTAGTTGATCTGTGGCATGTGTGGGGTCATGCCGTTAAGGCCGATGTTGCTCAGAAGGCATTTGTTACATCACCGAGCCTTGATACAGCAACCATTCGAGGGCAAGTCGTAGACGTTATGTCGCTTACGGAGTTCAGAGTGGATTGTGGGATGTTGATAGATGTGGACAACCGGGATGGGTCAGAGGAAATTGCTCCAGGAGATATCATTGAGACGTCTGGTTGCTGTCAAATCTACTTCCCCGGAACGGAGTGGGACAAAGAAGCTGTCTCCTGACAGAATAGCATGACGCGCTCGGAGGATTCGTCGAACTGCGAAGGCCAGCCGCGCTGCCGAGGTTTGGGCGCAGGATCAAGACAATCTATCCGGATAGCAGCCTCGCTGCGACCGTGTTTGACGTGTGCTGGGGCGACTCGTCAGGCGCAGTTTGGGCCGAGACGCGCACTGATGCTCTCGGACACTACACAAAGACCTGCTGAACCGGGTCACCCGCATGATCGACCCCGCAGGTCAGGAGATGCTTTATGGATATTCGACTCAGACGCCGAACGGAGTGGTCTACGGATACTGGGATAGTCCGCTCGAGGTCGACCTGCCTGGCGCCCAGG
>JAYFQW010000058.1 GCA_034926675.1 Clostridia bacterium
GACTCGGGAACGGGAGCGATCGGTACGACCACCGCCGACAGACACCGCTGCGAAATCACTCGCATACCGCCAACCGAAGCCACTCACTACTCAAGCCTCCCTACCCTCACGATGGTGAAACAGGTCTTACCCAGCCTCAAACAAACTCAGAGCTTGGCATCGTGCTGACCGCGACCGCGCCATGAGCGCGACAATCACCCGTATCGACGACACGCAGCTGTGCAGCATTCCAACGCGGCGCAATGGGTGCTCTCGATGCCATGCCGGACTTGTTGAGCACCTGGGCGCCTGCCCGTTTCGAAGGCTCGACCAGTTCGTCGCCATCAGCTGCAAGCTCGCCTCATCATCAATCACTGCGAATCCCGGCCAGTGTCGTCGACAGCCAGTCCACAAACGGCCAGGTTCGCCTCGATCAATAGTTTCCCGTCGCGACCGGGAGTCTTCCTTCTGTCGTCGACACCTTTCTACCTAGATGCGGGTTCGCCGGGCCGATTCCAACCATCAGATAGTGCTCCGAGAACCTAGCAACGACCCCACGACCGGCAGCGACAGTCAGAAGGTGCCGCACCGATGGAAGCCTCGTCACGGGTATGTCATGCTTGTCGCGTGCAACCAACTCACCCTATTGACCTCTCTGAGGAACAGCGACTGGCGCTCAGGCGGGCCGTGCGCAATAGCGAATACCAACTCTTGCTCGGCGCGGGCGCGAGCATGGACTCGATCTCTCCATCAGATGGCAAGCTGCCTGGAAGCAGACAGCTCATAGAGCAGCTGTGCGACAAATTCCGAGTGGTCGCTGAAGAACAGGACCTGCTCTGGCGCGTCTATGACAGGGCCGTCGAAGCCGCCGGGGAGACTGCAGTTTACGCCTGGCTAAGGCGAAGATTCTGGAATGTGAAGGCACCCTATTGGATGGAGTACTATGCACGGAGTCCTTGGGCCACAGTATGGACTCTTAATGTGGATGATACATTTGAATCAGCCTATAGCTCAGTAGCGACCGAGACAATGCGACCGCTCCAGACCCTCAACTGGGACGATGAGTACCGCCATAGCCGCAAACTCAATGTAGTCCATCTGCATGGCGTGGTAGACCAGGCCGCTCCGCGAAGGCTCGTGTTTTCGCTTCGGGAATACGCTGACTCCGCCGCCACCTCGGCGGCGTGGCCAGTGAACTTTCGTGATTCATACGGCAACGCTCCATTCGTCATCCTCGGGGCCCGGATGCGCGATGAGCCTGATATCGAAGCCGTGATCTCTCGCCGTCGACCGACTCACCCCGCCCCGAGCTTTTACGTATCTCGGACCATTTCGCCGGCAACCCGCACGGACTTAATACGGTGGGGATTGGTTCCCGTTGAATTATCGGCTGAAGACTTCGTACTTGAATGGGGCGAACTAAGTGGTCTCGATCTTGAGCAAGGCCTGCCCGGGGAGCAAGAACTCGGTATGCGAGTTGGGCAGCAGTTCACCGAATTAAAGCTATCACGAAAACCGGCGTTG
>JAYFQW010000059.1 GCA_034926675.1 Clostridia bacterium
ATCCACTCCATGCTACACTCATCAAGCCCCACAACCCCAGCAAGAGAATGTATTGCCTGCGTTATTCCCAGGTTCCGGCACGCCCGGACCCGTGCTAATTCCGTATTGTCAATTTGTGGAGCGTAATGTCATGTCGTCAGTTGGCCTATTGCGCCCAACGATGGCAATCTGGGCAGGGTACGTCGAGTTCCCCCTATCTCTCAAGTCGCAGAGCGTGCTGTATTGCATTATTTGGCTTCATTCCCAAGTAGTTAAGTCTGACATGCACAAATTAGCAGGAATTCGCCAATGTGCATCGAATCACCACCTCTGGATAGCACAGGAGGCATCAGCTTGCTCAATGACGTGCGGAGGTGAACTACGTGAATTCTCTCTTGGTGATGGTTGTGACGTTCGTCCTGTACATCCTGGCGTACAACCTCTACGGGAAGAAGCTCGGCTCAAAGGTATTCGAACTGGCGACCAATAACATCACGCCTGCTGAGAAACACAACGACGGCGTGGACTACGTGCCCACCAACAAGTTCATCCTTGCCGGTCACCACTTCACATCTATCGCCGGCACCGGCCCGATCGTCGGCCCAGTGCTAGGGGTGATATGGGGATGGGTGCCCGCCCTGCTGTGGGTGGTCTTCGGATCAATCTTCGCAGGAGCGGTGCACGACCTCGGAGCTCTGGTTATCTCAATGCGCCACGACGGGCGATCCATTGGCGACATCACGGGATCAGTTGTGAATCCGCGCACAAGGTCACTGTTCTTCCTGATCATCTTCTTCTCCCTGTGGATCGTGATAGCGATATTCGCGATCCTCATGGCAAACCTGTTTGTCCAGTATCCTCAGTGCGTCTTCCCAATCTGGATCGAGATTGCGATAGCCATGACGCTCTCGTGGTACCTCTACAACAAGAAAGGAAGCCTGCTCCTGGGGTCCATCGCGGCGATCATCGCCATGTACTTCACGATCTGGGTTGGGCTGTTCATCCCGGTCAGCCTCTCCAAGCCTGTGTGGCTCATCATAATAATGGTCTATATCTTCTTCGCCTCCACGATGCCTGTCCAGCGTCTGCTGCAGCCGCGCGACTACATTAACGCGCTGGAGCTTGGAGTGGCCATGGTGCTGCTGATGATAGGAATCATCATCAAGCCCATGCCCATGGTGGCGCCTGCGGTTGTGTCCGCGCCCGCCGGTGCGCCTCCTATGTTCCCGTTCCTGTTCATAACCATAGCCTGCGGCGCGATATCCGGCTTCCACAGCCTGGTGTCGAGCGGAACTAGCTCCAAGCAGATCGACAAGGAGCCCAGCGCGTTGGCGGTGGGATATGGAGGCATGCTCCTCGAGGCCGCTCTGGCCACACTGGTCATCATCTCGGTCACTACGGGAATGTCCAAAGAGGCATGGCTCACTACGTATGCGAACTACGCGAAAATTCCCGCACTTCCCACATTTGCCGAGGGAGGCGCTAGGATTGTCGAGTCCGTGGGCATTTCCAATGCGCTGGCACTCAACATACTGGCGGTCTTCATGGTCAGCTTCGCGAGCACAACTATCGACACCGCCACGCGCCTACAACGCTACGTGATCTCCGAGTTTGGCGACAGTGTTGGGCAGAAGTGGCTCGACAACAAGTACATCGCCGCCGGCATCGCAACCGTCACCGCCTACTTAATGGCTTTCCATGGCAGCGCCAACGTGCTATGGCCTCTGTTCGGAGCCACTAACCAGTTGCTCGCAGGCCTGGCGTTGCTCACCATTACAGTGTATCTGGCGAAGAACCACAAGCCCATCCATTACACTCTGATCCCGATGGTGTTCATGGTGATCATGACCACATGGGGCATGGTAGCCAACTTCCTCAACTACCTCGCGAAGGGTAATGTGCTCCTGGTCGTGATAGACGGGATCATCATGGTGTTGGAAGTTTGGATGATCGTAGAGGCAATAAGCGTGCTCAGCAAGGTGAGGCAGGGGAAGCTTGCCCATACCGACATGAAAGCCTGATTGCCCTGACGCGCATGGTCATGCTTGACCATGCTTGACCAACTAACAGCAAGCGGCGGCCGCCAGCGCGGGCAAGTAGGCCCGCTCTTCGGGCGGCCGTCGCTATGTCTTCCGTGTGCTCTGCCGCAAAGCAGAGCACACTACTGTGGGCAAATCCGCCGGCCCGCGATGATCCTGACGTCCACGGCGTATAGGTGGGAACCGAAGCCCTTGATGGGGTTGAGGTCCATCTCAGTGATGTCCGGGAAGTCCGATGCCAGAAGGCCAACCCTGGCAATACAGTCGGCAACTGCCTCAATGTCGACGGCCCGCCCGCCGCGAACGCCATCGAGAAGGCGGCGGCCACGGATGGAGTTCACCATCGCGACGCACTCGTCGAGCCCGAGAGGCGCCAAGGCGAACTTCACGTCCTTGAGAACCTCGGTGAAGATTCCACCCAGGCCGAACATGACCATAGCCCCGAACTCGCCTTCACGGGCGGCGCCGATGATCATCTCGGTTCCCTCCACCATGGGCTGAAACAGCACACCCGTGGCTCCAGCGATGGACATGAGCCTTTCCCAATTGGCGGCAGCTCGCTCCGGACCGTCCACTCCGAGGACCACGCCGCCCACATCGGTCTTATGAATCGGCCCGATGACCTTCATGACCAGGGGGAATCCGACAGCCCTGCACGCCGCCTCCACCTCCCCGGGCAGCTGGGCCACAGCCTGGGCCGGAAGTCGGAAGCCCGCAGCCACGAGCACGCGCGCTGCGAGTTCCGGAGGGAGGGGGCCAGCGCCGGCGCCGGGCCACTCCGTGTTCAGGAGATGAGCTATGGCATCCCTATCGTAGCCGGGCAGCGTAGTCACTGGCGCTGCAGGCCGAGGTCTGTTCACCACCGCGCCCAGCGCACGGCCTAGCGCCACCTCTTCGGTGAAGAAGAACCTGCCCGAGTCGCGGAACTCCACGAGCGCATCGCGTGACATGACGGGGCACGTTGCGACCGGGATAACCGGAATGGGGCTGCCCTGAATGGCCCTGCCCATCGCCTGGTACATCTCGCGGATGCCGCCCATCCCAGGGTCCCCCATGATTATCACTGCCACATCAATTCGGCCGCGCTCTTCCTCGGAGATGACCTTCATGGCCTGCTCGATCTGATTGGGCGTTCTGGTGGCAAGGCAGTCGATGGGATTCTTCACTGAACTGCCCGGCCACATGAACTCTCGTAGCCGGGCCTGAGTATGTTCGCCGAGCTCGGGCAGGTCAAGCCCCTGCCTGACCAGTTCATCTGCGAGCATCACACCTGGCCCGCCCGCGTCGGTGAGCACGCACACGTTTCGCCCGTTCAGAGCTCCTGCAGTGAGAAGGATACCGGCCACATCCACCAGCTCGGACTTGCTCTTGACCCGTATTATCCCGGCCTTCTCGAAGAGCGCTTCCACAGCGGCATCGCTAGTCGCCATCGCCCCGGTATGGCTTGCCGCCGCCCGGGATCCGGCAGATGTCGCGCCCGATTTCACTCCAACGATGGAGCAGCCCTTGCCTATGAGGGAGCGGGAGTGTCTCAGGAGCTTGCTGGGCTTCCTGACTGATTCCATGTATATGATCTTCACACGCGCATCGCCCGGACCGAAGTGATCGTCCATCATCCCAAGGACATCCTCCACTCCGACCTGAGCCGCGTTTCCAACCGTAAACACATTGCTGATCGGAAGGCCGCGCTCTACCGCAATCTCCAGAAGGAAGTCGGCGGTGGCGCCAGAGCCACTGATCACATCGATCCGGCCAGGCTCGAGCTTCGGAGTGAGGCCAGCGAACACCCCCGCGTAAGCCGGAGTGAGCACACCCATGCAGTTCGGTCCGATAAGCGTCATCCCAGCCCTGCGAGCGATCTCGAGCAGGTGCTGCTCTTCGCGCTTCCCTTCCTCAGATGCCTCTCCGAACCCCGCACTGAGGATAACCGCCGCACGGGCGCCCAGAGACGCGAGTGCTTCCATGGCGCCTCGAACGGCAGGGGCAGGTATCGCGATGATCGCGAGCTCCGGCGCCGAGGGCAATTCGTCGACTGACTTGAACGTTGGAACCCCTGCGACGTGCGGATCTTTGGCGTTGACTGCCCAAAGCAGGCCTGCGAAGCCACTGGACACTATGTTGGCAATCACACGCCCGCCCGGTTTGGCCAGGTCATTGCTGGCGCCGATAACTGCAATGCTTGCCGGCCTCACGACGTGCTCATACACTCCGCCTACAGCTCCTTTGCGCGCGACTAGTGCCTCACGGCCTGGGCCCGGGCGCAGGATTCCCCGCACAATCCCCTTCGCACAAACCCCTTCACGCGATCTCCTTGCGCCTGAAGAGCTCCTGCGCCACAAGCATCTCAGCAAAGTATATCGCAAGCGAGACGGCGGCGACAATCAGTGCAGTTCGGGCGTCCGGATTGGTGATCATACGAAAGATGTCCTCAATGCTCGCGCCTTTCCTCAGGACAACTATTGGGCCGAGGTAGAAGAGCGTCACCATGACCATGATTGCCGCTCTCGCCGCGCTCGTTCCCCACTTGAATGAGATCCCAAGCGCCACTCCAGCCTCTGCGAGGCTCACGAACATCGACATCGTGATCCCCAACATGCTCCAGGACCTGCCTTCCCACGCTGGAAACGCCTCAGCGCTCAGGGTGGATAGCCCGATGAAGGACACGGCGAGGATCGCTGTCGCGGCGAGGGTGGATACGAACTTCGATGCCACGATCTCACCCGCATTTACAGGCATGGTTCGGAGAAACCCAAGGGTGCGGTTCTTCTCTTCCAGCATCATGGAAGCAAGTGCGAAGAATGGGCCGATGAGCATCGAATAGGTTCCCATAAGCGAATCCACGAACATCAATGCGTCACTGCGACGCGAGACCACGGCGATCACGAGCACTGCGCCAGCGAACCCAATCGGCAACAGCAGTTGCGAGCGGTTAGCGTAGAGGTCTTTCCAGGCTAGTTTCAGCATGTCAGGCCCTCCCCTTCACAATCGACATCAGAATATCGTCGATTGATGCCGTAGGATTCGCGGATCGGTATCGCTCAAGCAGGCTCTCTCTGTCGTCGCTTACCGCCACTCTCCCATCCACGAGGATCGTGATGTAGTCGGCGATACGCTCAAGGTCAGGCGTTATGTGCGACGAGAACAGCACAGACCGCTCCCCATCGCCCACGAAACTCCTGAGCTCGCCGAGGAGCTCATGCCTGACCACTGGATCCAGCCCGGACGTTGGCTCATCCAGTATGAGCAGTTCCGGCCTGTGAGCCATGGCGAGAGCCACCGCGAGCTTCGCCCTGGTTCCCTTGGAGAGATCGCCCACCTTCTTCCTAGGATCGATGGAGTACTTGTCGAGCAGGGCCGCGAAGTATGCCTGATCCCACTTGGGGTAGTAGCTTCGCACGAACCCCGCAGTCCAGTTCACCGACATCTGATCGTAGAAATTGTGGTTCTCGGGAACATACCCCATGCGCCGCTTGATCTCGGTCTCGTCCCCCACGCTGTCGAGGCCGAATACTGTCACTTCCCCAGCGGAGGCCCTGGCCAGGTTGTTGATTATCCTGATTGTGGTGGTCTTGCCCGCGCCATTCGGGCCGATCAGGCCCATGATGTAACCTCTGTGCAGCTCAAACGATACATCCTTCAGTTCAAACCCTGGGTACTTCTTCGATACGCCTGAGAGCCTAAGCAGAGTATCACTCATCCCTACGACCTCCCAACGATCCCCTAAGCATTTCCCGTAGCATCCTGATGACCTGATCATCCGCGATGCCAAGCTCCCTAGACGACTTCACCGCAGCCCGCAGATGCCCAGCCACAAGCTCAGTCTTGACACGCTCGACGGTATCTCCGCTAAGGTCGGCAACGAAGGCGCCAAGCCCAGGCCTTGTGATGATGAGCCCCTCCCTCTCAAGCTCGGAGTAGGCCCGTTTCGTCGTGATTACGCTTGCGAGCAGCTCCTCAGCGAGCTGTCGCATGGATGGAAGCGAGCCACCGGGTTGGAGCTCTCCTGAGAGGATCTTCGCCTTGATCTGGTCGACTATCTGCTGGTACAGGGGAACCGGGTTGTTCGGCGACACACTGATGTTCACAGACGGCATCCCTGCTTCCATTCCCGGCCTACGTGTTCGTGCTCCTGTGCGAACCGAAGGCGTGGTGTGTATATCGTATATATGCACTATAGACACCGGGACTACAGGTGTCAAGCGGAGTGTGTGAGATATGGCCGGACACACATGATGGTGCGACTGCGTATCTGGTACAAGAGATGAGCGCAGTCGAGGATGTTCAAAGGAGCGTGTGCGCATGGGGCAGGCTGGCAGAAGATCCTTCCTGGAATTTGTGCGCGTGATTGGCGGCTGGATACTTGCGTTCGGCTCTTTCCTTGTGGCAGTTGCGGTCACGCTGGAGTTCATCGAATGCCCCGGCCCACCGCAGCGTGGATTCTCCGGGAGTTACACGATTGAAGTGAAGCCAACATCAGAATCAGGAGCAGGCCCACGTGTAGGAAGGGGATGAGTTGGCAATGCGGCTTCCCCTTCTCCACAGATCGGCGTATTCTCGTGGGCCAAGCCATTCCCCAGGCAGCGCGCCCGACCGACAGTGTCGCCTGCTACTGTACTGACACTGGCAGATGCGACTCGACGCACTCTGGGAAGGATTCGATGGATTCATGATGAATGTCTGCCCTGATTGCGGGAGAGGAGTGATCTGCATTGAACACAGTCGCAGGCATCCGCAGACTGGCCGGATCGTTCGTTGTCGCGCTCATCCTCGCAGCGGTCTCCATAGGCCCTGCTGCATTCGCGGCTGCTCCGGCGCCGAAGCCCCCTGTGTACGTCACGACTGCCGGGCGAGGCGATGATTTTGAGCGCGTCCTAGCAGCGGCTGAAGCAGCTGGGCTCAAGCCAACCTCTAGCTCAGGCGCCATCTGTTGTGACACTCTGGGGTTCAACAGCATCTTGGTCACGTTCAGCAGCAGTCCTGATGCGTTAAAGGCTGCGAGAACCACTGAACGGGTGGAAACCGGACGCGTAATGGACCTGATGGCGAAGGCCAAAGCTCGCGGGGTTTTCCTCATAGGCGTGTACCTTGGCGGCTCGGGGGGGCGCGATCCGTTCGAAGAGAGACTGCTGAACACCTGTTGGAAGTGGCTGACCTGCTTCATCGCCACAGCCAATAGCGACTCCGATGGTTTCATACGCGACGCCACCGGGGCGAACAACATCCCGCTCGTGATAATCGAGTCAGCCGCGGAGCTCTCAGATGCACTACGCCAGGCATTTGGCAGATCCTAAGAGGTCACTGTGGCCTTGTGCACTGGCTTGTCGCCCTTGATTTGGATAACATCTGAAGGAACCATCCGCCCGCATGTAGAAATATACAGAATAATGATCACTGGGCATACCGCCCAGCACTGCAGGAGGAGGCTCTCTTATGAAGCGTGGTCTACTCGTTGTTCTGTCATGCCTTGCCCTCGCCGCTCTAATGGTCGCACCGGCGATAGCAGCCGAGAAGGTCGTGGCGTACACCACTCTCGACGAACCGCTCGCACGCGAGGCGTTCGCGGCGTTCGAGAAGGACACTGGGATAAAGGTCGAGTGGGTGAGGCTCACCACCGGCGAGGCCGTGGCTAGGATGGAAGCCGAGTCCGGAAATCCACAGGCCAGCATATGGTACGGCGGTGTGGGCCTAGGCCACATCGAGGCCAAGAACAAGGGGCTGACGACGCCCTACAAGTCGGCTGCCGCCAACCACATCCCCAAGCAGTTCAGGGACAAAGACAACTACTGGATCGGAATCTATGCAGGCCCGCTCTCCTTTGCCAGCAACATCCAGAGGCTAAAGGAGCTGAAGGTTGAGGCCCCGACCTCATGGGCCGATCTTCTCAAGCCTCAGTTCAAGAACCAGATCCAGATGGCGAACCCAGGCACGTCTGGAACTGCTTACAACATGCTGGCCACTATAGTCCAGCTGTGGGGCGAGGAGAAGGCCTTCCAGTATCTCAAGGCTCTCGATAAGAACATGTCGCAGTACACCAAATCAGGCTCAGCGCCTGGAAAGAGCGCAGCCTTGGGCGAGTGCGCAGTGGCAATCGGCTACGCCCACGATCAGGTCAAGCTTATTTCCCAAGGATACCCCATCACGATCACCTTCGCATCGGAGGGAACTGGCTTTGAGGTCGCTTCGATCTCGCTGGTCAAGGGCGGGAAGCAGCCGGAGAACGCGAAGAAGCTCTACGATTGGGGCCTCGGAGCCAGGGCGGCTGAGATCTATGCCAAGATGGGCGTTGTCCCGTTTGTAAAGGTTCAGCTCATGCCCGGCGCGATCCCGATAGATCAGGTCAACACCATTGATCAGGACGATGTGTGGGCCGCATCCCAGAAGGAGAGGCTCGTGGAACGCTGGAACAACGAGATCTACAGCAGCAGGTAGTTGCCAAGCGTGCCTGAGATCTCGCATGGGAACTCATGATGGGGAGGCAGCAAACGCCGCCTCCCCGTTTCTAGCTAAGGGGGGTGGATCAGTGGGATCAGCTACTGCTACAAGGCACGACGCGCCCCGGACCAGCAGATCACGAGAGCTATCGTCGAACCTGAGGGCGCTCGCGCGCGACCCGATGCTTCTCATCACACTCATAGCAGTGGTCATTCTCCTATTTGTCTTCGTGGTCTATCCAGTGTTCAAAGTGCTGTGGCTAAGCATCGCTCCCAAGGGCAAGCTCAGCCTCGACACGTACAGATACGTCCTCAAGCAGAGGTGGCTCCGAAAGTCGTTCACGAATAGTTTCAGGCTCGGCGCGATAGTAGCCACAACCTCAACGATAATCGGCTTCATCTTCGCATTCGGGCTCAATCGCGCCAATGCGCGGCCCGCGCAATTCCTTCGGCAGATGGCGCTTCTTCCAATCATATCTCCGCCGTTCATGTTCACCCTATCTGTGATACTCCTCTTGGGCCGAAACGGGCTGATCACAAAGCAACTTCTGGGAATTCAGGACTTCAATGTGTACGGCCTGTGGAGCCTGGTCTTTGTGCAGACTCTCGGCATGTTCCCCATCGCCTACATGGTCCTCGACGGCGTCCTCAAGGCGATCAACGCCGACCTTGAGGATGGCGCTCTGAACCTGGGCGCCTCCCGGGTTGCCGTGTTCCGGACCATAACTCTGCCGCTTGCCATGCCTGGGCTCGCAAGCTCTTGGCTTCTCGTATTCGTTACATCGCTTGCAGACTTCGCAAACCCCATGGTGCTCTCGGGTAGGTATGATGTCCTGTCGGTTCAGGCCTACCTGCAATTCACGGGGATGTTCAACATGCCCCGAGGTTCGGCCCTGGCCATCATGCTCCTTATCCCGGCCATGATCGCGTTTGCGGTGGAAAGGTACTGGGTGTCGCGCAAGTCGTATGTGACGGTTACAGGCAAACCCAGTATGCACACCATACCCATGGTCTCACCTGGCGTAACCATGCTCTGCCAGGCGGTGTGTTGGGCAGTGTCCGTCATAACCATCATGTTCTACTCAGTGGTGATAGCCGGCGCTTTCGTTAAGCTATGGGGAGTGAACTGGACCCCGACCTTCGAGCATTTCAGATATGCGTGGGACGTAGGAAGGCAGAGCATTAGGTCCACAGTGATCATGGCTGCCGGAGCGACCCCAGTCACCGGAGTGCTCGCCATGGTTATCGCATTTCTGCTCGTGCGCAAGGAGTTTCCTGGCAAGAGCCTGCTCGGATTCACGTCGATGCTGGGCTTCGCAGTGCCCGGAACGGTCGTGGGCATTGGGTACATCCTTGCGTTCAACAAACCTCCGCTTCTCCTCACTGGAACCCCTTTTATAATCATGCTGTGCTTCGTGTTCCGCGAGATGCCAGTGGGCATAGAAGCGGGCGTCGCATCGCTGCAACAGATCGATCGCTCCATAGAAGAGGCATCGACGAACCTCGGAGCTGGAACGAGATACACCTTCCAGCACATCACGCTTCCGCTGGTCCGCCCTGCAATGCTGGCAGGCCTCTCATACACCTTCGTCCGCAGCATGACAGCTGTGAGCGCCGTGGTCTTCCTCGTGTCGGCCAGGTGGAATCATCTCACATGCCTTGTGCTGTCGCAGACTGAGATCATGAGGCTCGGCGCAGCCAGTGTCCTCTCCATCATCCTCATAGTCATCGTGATGGCCGCGTTCGCCATAATGAGGGCGTTCGTGGGCGAACAGCGATCGCCAAGCGGGATGATTCCCAGGTAGAGCAGGTTACGGCAGAAGGTTGGCAGGAGTTGAGTTGAAATGTCGATCTCAGCAAAGAGCGTTAAGCTCGATGGCCTCACCAAGGTGTTCGTTAGCCCAGGCGGCGCTCAGGCAGCAGCCGCAGACAACGTCTGCCTCACCATCAACGAAGGCGAGCTAGTCACCTTCCTTGGCCCCTCCGGGTGTGGGAAAACCACCACCCTCCGGATGGTCGCCGGTTTCGAGAATCCAACATCAGGCCGTGTGCTCATAGGCGACCGCGACGTGACCAATGTGGCCCCGAACAACCGCGACACCGCCATGGTGTTCCAGAGCTACGCGCTGTTCCCTCACATGACCGTTGGCGAAAATGTGGCGTACGGCCTGCGGTTCAGAAAGGCTGGCAATGCCGAGAAGCACGAACGGACGAAGCGGATGATGGAGTTGGTCGGGCTTACGGGATTCGAATCTCGCCAGCCAGGGCAGCTATCAGGTGGGCAGCAGCAGCGCGTTGCTCTCGCTCGCGCACTGGTGGTAGAGCCTCAGGTGCTGCTGTTCGATGAACCACTCTCGAACCTCGATGCTAAGCTCCGCGAGCAGATGCGAGAGGAGATCCGCAGAATCCAGCAGCGGCTGTCGATCACGGCTATATATGTGACTCACGACCAGTCTGAGGCGATGGCCATCTCCGACAGGATTGTGATAATGAACCGCGGTCGGATCGAGCAGGTTGGCACGCCTCGAGAGGTGTACTCCGAGCCTATTTCGAGGTTCGTGGCCGATTTCATCGGCCGTGTGAATTTCCTACCTGGCCTGATGGTTGGCTGCGTCAGGACGCCCGCCGCCCTGCCTGTCCAGCAGGCCGGCGCCGCCTCAGGGCGAGACTTCTTCAGGGTGAATCTGTTCGGGCAGGAGATCCTTGTGGAGGGTGTCGCAGGCCTAGATGAGAAGGCTTCCGAGTGCGGAGGACGTGTGCTGGTTGTGTGCAGGCCTGAGGCCGCGTCGCTTGCTCGCGCCGATACCGGCGAGGAACCTCCTGCCCATACCAGTGGGCGGGTCATCAAGGCGGTCTACTTCGGTTCCTACATGGAGTACGGACTTGAGCTTGACGGAATGGACGCCGGCAGTCCGCCCTTCACACTTATTGATCACAATCCGGCTAGGAGCACGCCTCTTGAGGTGGGCGACACAGCTGGCATCAGGTTCGACGAGAACTCCCTGCACGTGCTGGCGGCCGAGTAGTGCCGTAGGGTCCGGCCTGTGGTGAGGCGAACCCGCGACGAGTGTCGCACTGGTCATAGTGATCAGCTCCGCCTTTCTGCATGCGCAGCACGTTCTTCCTCGCCGGGGCATCGACGAGACATCCGGCAGTGAGTGACTGGACATCAGCGAAGGCTCCCAGCGGGGGCGTGCTCGTATTGCTATGCGTCCTGCGCATGGCGTGCGTGGCGCCGTTGACCGCCTGGGGGCCTTCGCGCTTCATTATGTCCGGTGGTTGCCCGGCCTTACTATCCGCACCCAAGTGCGCTGGGGAAGGCGCCCGAACCTCCCGCAACTTTCCATGATGATCAGACAGATTAAGGTGCAATGCATGGAAATACGATCAACCGGAAGGTCAATTGCGCTGGGCACGGAATAAGCCAATATGGGCACGCCGCACAATAGTCGAAAGGAGAATGCCCTGTTGACGTCGCCGCTATGCCAGGCGCTCATGGAAGTAATCACGGCCGTGGCTCCACTCACAATCGCCGTCGCGTCCCTCGGCGCACTCTTCCTGGATGTGTCATGGACTGATCTGGCGCGCATCGCCATCGGCGCCTCATTCGCCGCCATTGGACTCCTCTTCTTCCTCCGTGGGACAAGAATCGCGCTTCTGCCCATGGGCGAGATCATCGGTGCAAGCCTTCCCGCACGTAGTTCCCCAGCTCTTCTGGTGATCACTGCGTTCGTGTTCAGTTTCAGCGTCACCATCGCAGATCCGTCGCTGCACGTACTCACTGCGCAAGTGGCCTCTCTCCAAGACTCATCCCTGAGTGTGCGCATGCTGGGCGTGATGATATCCTCGGGGATGGGCTTTCTGGTGACAGTTGCGATGCTCCGCATCGTCCTGAACATCCCTTCGCGGCTCCTGTTCATCGCGGGGTATTCCATCGCGATACTGTTGTCCTTCTTCACAGTGCCTGAGCTGGCGCCGCTCTTCTTCGACTCGGGTTCGGCGGCAACCGGCCCGATGGTAGTGCCCTGCGTAATCGCTCTGGGCCTTGGGACAGCTTCAGTTCTGCAGCGGAAGAGATCGCTTGCCGATGAGTTTGGCCTTGTGGGGCTCGCGACTCTGGGTCCTGTCCTGGTGATGATGGTCTGGGGGGTGATCGTCAGATGGACCCGATGATGATCGGCGCCCTTGAGGCAGCACAGGCAGCACAGGCCTGTGGAGCAGGCGGGGCGGGCGGGAGTGCGTGGGCGGCAATGGGGCTTGCAGTCTTCAGCGGGTTTGGCGCCGTGGCGGCTGAGGTTGCTCGGACGCTCATCCCCCTCGGAGTGCTGTTCGTTGTGTTCCAGGTGCTGTTCCTGAGGCTTCCTAGAGCATTCGTGCGCAGGGTGGCCGCCGGAATGATCTCCACGTTCGTAGGACTGGCTCTGTTCCTCCAGGGCGTGAATATCGCCTTCGTCCCCATGGGGCACAGGCTCGGCGCCAAGCTGGGGCTTCTCGCGCAGCCTTGGGTTGTTGCGCCTGTTGGGTTCATCCTAGGGCTGCTGGTGGTGCTGGCGGAGCCATCAGCGCAGGTGCTGAGCGAGGAGGTTGAGAAGGCGTCAAGCGGTCACATCCGCGCAAGGACTCTCCTTCTCACCATGGCCGGAGGCGTCGCTCTTCTTGTGTCGCTCGGCTATTGCCTCATCACCCTGGGAATACCGTTGACCAGGATCATCATCCCCGGCTATCTTCTCGCACTGGGGCTGCTCCGCTGGATCGATCCTGCATTCGTGGCGATCGCCTTCGATGCGGGCGCAGTCGCCACGGGGCCGCTCACTGTGACCTTTCTGATGTCGCTGGGCCTAGGCATCGCCGCCGCACAACGGGGAAAGCCCACACTGGATTCAGGGTTCGGGCTTGTGTGCCTCATAGCCCTTGCCTCAACACTTGCTGTTGAGGGTCTGAGTTTCGTCTACCGGGGAAGCGCTGCTGGAAAAGATGGGAGGAATACGCCGTGACAAAGCCTTACGACCTGATAGTGACGATAATCAACAAGGGCTGGGCAGACGAGATAGTGCAGGCCTCACGCCGCGCGGGCGCGGAGGGAGGCACAATCCTCTACGGCCGCGGAACCGGTGTACACGAACGGATGCGGTTCCTCGGCGTATTGATCGAGCCGGAGAAGGAAGTAGTGCTCACATTGATTCCACATGAGCTCACAGATCAGGTGCTGCAGGCCATCGTCGAATCAGGGCATCTGGAGAAGCCTGGAACAGGCATATCCTTTGTGCTCGATGTATCCAAAATCGCGGGAATAGTGCACATGCCCACGGATGGTGAATGAGGGGAAGGCCCACATATGGCAGCCCGTGTTTCACATCGCTCTGAACTCGGGCGACTCCACGAACTGCACAAGATTCTCGAACCGGCCCCTCATGTCCGGCTCCCTGCGGTCGGGCCCGCGGTCAAGCATGAAGTCCTCAACCAGGTAGGTGGTGATCCCTAAATCCCCTGCCACCATGTCTTCGAGGCAGTCGTTCCCCACCATCATGCATTCCTCAGGCGACCTGCCGATGCGGTCGAGTATTTCCTCATAATACTCGATATTCGGCTTGCAGTAGTGTGAGGTCTCATACGATGTGACGTGCGCATAGGGCAATCCATCCACCCCGCCCCACCGCATTCTCTCGGTGATGGCCTCCATCGGGAAGACCGGGTTGGTGGCAATCACGACATCGTACCCCGTTTCGAGAAGCCCCTCGATCATCTCTCTCGCCTTGGGGTGCGGCACTACCTCCAGCGTTTGGCGCAAACTCGGGAAATCGTCGGCGTAGAAAGAGTCAAGCGCCGGCGCCAGGCCATCCACAAGCCCTATCCGGGCCTCGAAATCCTCCCAGAACACCTGGCGAACTGTTTTGGCTGGATTCTGCGATCTCACCATCGTCTCAGTGGAGGCCAGGAGTTGCCGGATGAACTGGCGCGGTTCAACGAAGCTCGCCACGCATAAACTAATGGCCTGGATGTACCCGTTTAGGAACCGATCGTAGTCTAGGGGCACTAGAGTCCCGTCCAAGTCGAACATGACAGTCCGAATCACATGATCACCTCGGTAGCGAATTTCTGCTCACCGCTGGCAGTACTCTGATAGCAGCCCAGTCCAGTCGCCGGCAATCAGCAGGTGGTGATTGCCCAGAGGGCGCCGCAGCATTTGGCGGGCATCGCCTGGGAAATCGAATCTCACCGCCGCCTGCGTTCTGCACATGTCCTCCCTGGGGATGGACCTCTCAATACTGCCGCCTGCGATGAACGCCCCATCGAGCCCGCGCCCTCCGAGGCGCAACACCGTTGCCCTCCCCGGACTGAGTTCCCCCGCTATCCCCACCCCTATGCCCGATTCGAAATGCGAACGCAATCTGTGTCGAGCAGTCATGGTGCGGGCGATTGTACAATGGGCGAAGGTTACGACTCCACCCTCCGGGTCAATGGAGGACGGATTGGCCATGAAGCTCGGCTGATCGGCTGCCTCGTGCACCAGGAGCATCCCAATGCATGATAGCACATCTGCCTCACATGCAGCCGGGATTCCCTCCTCGTTCAGGCGAGCCAGGGCATAGCACCCAGTATTATGTACAGTATCCAGCAAATCGAAACACCTGACCGCAACCGCATCAAGCCCTTCCGAGTCCACTATGCCTCGAAGCGCGACATAGAGCGCTCCTGCCCCTGCCATGGTGTCCAGAGAAGGCTCACACACTCGCTCGGCTCTCGCCGCCAGGTCTTCCGCAGCCGCACGCGCCTCTCCCTCACCCACAGCCCGGTAAGCGTTGATCAGCGTCTCCACGGGCATCTGAACAATCGTCGGCCCCCATGCGCGCTTGACCCGGTCCTCCATCTCCCACTGAGGCATCACCTCGATATCCCTGGTCCCGATCAGACCGATCCTGGCCCTTCCGAGCCTGGAACGTACCGCGGTCAACTGAAGCAAGGAGAGGAGTTCGGCCTGCCATCCATTGCGGATCTGCACTATCCTTCCCCGCCTGCCCTGCATGTTGGCGAAAGCAAGGATCTCCAAGGCCGCAGGCAGGGCGTTATCCGCGCAGTGGGCTAGCATCAACATGGGGTCATTGGCGCCGGCCAGGAAGGACAGGGCCTGCGCCTCAGTGCCGCCGCTCAGTATGAGGAGCACAGTGGCATCAGGCTCTCCCTTACTCGCCATCACATGCCAACCATCGCAACGACCAGCATGTGCCCAGCTAGTTGCGTCTACCTGGAGCTGGACTCCCTCAATCCGGCTAAGCTCCGCTATGCAGTGACCGAGCCGTTCCTGCATCGCGCCGGAATCGCGCAGGCACGAAGCGAATGGCGCCACTCGGACCAGCATCGAACTCCCCTCCATATTCGGACCATCGACCGCCATTCCCCCGGGGCATCTTCTCACTGCCCTGGAATAGGCATTGGCGCTGCTTCAGGGCCAATGCCCGGCGGTATGGGGCAAGGCTCGATGCACGGAACGGTCCTGGCATCCTTCAGGCTGAAGCTGACGCCAAGAACTGCGACATCGTCGAACCCGACGTAGGCAGGAACAAACTCATTCTGAATGTAGAAAGCCAAGTACGACGTTGAGCCAAGTGCAGGGCATCCCAAAGAACGACCGTTCAACTGGTTTCCGTTCACGTACACATCAGCCAGCCCCAGCACCGAACTGACCGATAGCTCGTTCACGGCAGTGCCCGGGCTTATGCCCGACGCGCTTCCGCCGCTGGCGATTGGGGCACTGGCCCACCCGCCGTCGTACTTCCTGACCTCCCATGTTTGAGCGTTAGGGTCAACGCGGAATAGGTAGAACTTGGTGTTGCTCGTTGCACCTCCGCTCCCGGTTACTCCGAATGCCAGCCCATAGGAGGCATTCGTTGCTGGCTGCTCCAGCCAAGCCTTCGCGGTAGCGCTGAAATGCTGCAGCGAGCTTACCGGGAATCCAGCCGTGGCCGTCTTCGGGCGCCCACTCACGTCCATGTGATAGTAGCCCGACAGCCCAGAACCGACCCGGCCCCAGGACGCGGATTGATCGGGAGAACTGCCAGAGGGCCATGGATTCGCCGCGGTGCTGAAGTCGTCGTACAGCACGCGAGTCTCCACCCTGAGCGGGCCGAAACATCCGGACAATGCCAGCGGGGCGATGAGAAGTGCGATAGCCCAAAGGCTAGCCCTGGCAAAGCGGGTCTTTCTCATGATGAATCCCCCCAATTCGATAACGAGTGACCAGTGGAGCAGAGCCGTCCCAGATGACTGCCCCTCCAATATGAGACGCTGCAGAACGCTGTTGGATCCAGATCCAGTGGCCAGCAGAACCCTGAGCCCGTTAGGGCCGGCACAGCCTGAACAGCACTCCTGCCAATATGCCCAGGAAATCGATCCCCACATCCTGCCCTGCGCCGCTCCGAAACGAGATCATCATCTGGAGACGCTCATCCAGTATCGCAACAAAGAGAGCCAGCAGGGCGGAGATGACGACGATCCGCGAGAGATCGGCCCGTGTGTGCGGCGCCCGGCGAAGCGATAGAATTGCGTTAGTAAGTATCAATGTGAACAGGCCGTATCCAATGACATGGGCGGCCTTCCGAAGCATTGCCACGGCAAGATGCACCTGGCGGCCAGTGAGCGCTGGGAACAGATGAGCCACGAAGGCTCGGGCAGCGTCAGCGCCAAGCTCGGGGCGTGACCACGCCGCCGCAATGATAGCCAGGAAGCCCAGTGCCAGGCTCCACCACAGGACCGGGTTTGGCCGAGATGATGTCGAGTTGTGTCGGTTCAAGCAAGTGCCTCCAATTGTTGATGGCTGCGCATCTCAACTGAATCAAACAGGCTCCGAGCTAGCATAGGGGTCTGCGATTCGCAGCTCACCACTAGAGCAAAACCCCGACACCGACCTCGCAGTTCCACCCTGCCCAGTTCGTGCCCTCCACATGCCGGTAGTTGCCCTTGGCGGCGAACCCGATCCTGGCATTGAGCGACAGGGGGCCAACAACAGCCCATCTCCAGCCCAGGCTGGCCATGGCGGTCTTCTCGACCACGCCCGTGAGGAAGGCCTCATCCATTCCATGGCCTGGAGACCATGAATGCCCTATGTAACCCTCCCCGTGGCGTTCAACTGCACCCGATAGAGTCAGCGTCGACTTTGGCGAACAGCGATACGAGACTGTCAGGATCAGCGTGTCGGCATCTGGGCCCAATGGATGACCGAGCGGGGCATCGTGGTACGTGTAGTTGTTGATCGGATTCTTATGGGAGTATACGAAGTTCGCAATCCCAACGTACTCGAGGTTCACGCCCAGTGCGCGCATCCCAGGGATCTCCGGAACATCGATGCCCGCCAGAACGCCAACAAGGTACGGAGCCGGGTCGGGGTCCCACAGCAAGTGAGCGTCGTCCGCGAAGAACTCTCCGTATGCCTCTGCTTTCCTTTCCGTGCCCCGCGATATGGGGAATTCAGCCCGGAAGTCCACCCCCATGTTAACGTTGATGTTCCGGTCCTGAACAGGGTGTTGCTTGATAGCAAGATGTTGCAGAGCGTATACTGGCAGGCCCGGCACAGGCAAGAACAGCACTGGGGACACCTCGCCTGACACTGCGGCAGTCTCGGTGATCCCCAAGGTGAGCCATGGCCATGGACTGTACTCGATTCTCTGCGCCATGAGAGCGCGTTTCTGTTCGCTCTCCATGGCGCCCACGAACCGCACATACTCGAGCGAACCCAGCGACAGCCGATACCCGGCTACCGGCATGGGATCGGCGATGCCCGAGAGCACAAGCGATCCTGACCTGCCAGGACCCCACTTGAACGATGCCATCCCAACGAATGCAGCCTGCCCGTTAGCGCCCCCAGTGAGCAGCAACTCAAGCCCATCGCTGCGCAGCCCGAACGATGCAGCATCTCCCTGGTCGCCATGGCAAAGGCCGACCCCTGCCCATGCTTCACCGGAGACAGCAATAGCGCCATAAGGGCCGAGCGTGAGCGCATACGCTGGCTTCCCGGCCGCGCTCGACCCAATGCTGGCCGCAGCGCCCGGAAGAGCCGAGCCAACCACGATTGCCAGTGCCAACGCCAATGCGAGGAAACCGGCGCCTCTGGGCCGGCGACCGCCAGAGCAAATCGATTCTTTCAAGGGACACACTCCTCCGAAGAAACCAGGTTGCACGCAACCAGCCAATGTACGGTTCTTCGCCTCCGCGAACCGTAATCCTGCACATTTCGTGTTTACAGCCGACAAGCCAGGGCCATAGGCTAGCCGACCCGCCAATGGAAGCCTGAAGGAATCCTTGAACGAACGTTGAGTATACTTATGGAGCTAAGCCGCACGTCAACATGAAGGCAGGTGCAGTGCTGTGAGAATCTATATCTCGTGCGACATGGAGGGCGTGGCCGGGGTGGTTCACCCCGATCAGGCGGATCCAGGCGGTGAGGATTACGGCCTGACGAGAGAGCTATTGACTGCGGAGGTGAATGCGGCGATCCGAGGCGCAAGAGCCGCCGGCGCCACGGAGATCGTGGTGAACGACTCCCACTACTACATGCGAAATCTGAGGCTCGACCTGATGGATCCGGATGTAAGGATCATCCTGGGAAGCACCAAGCAGTACAGCATGATGGAGGGCCTCGACTCCTCCTTCGACGCTGCGGCGTTCATCGGGTATCACGCGAAGGCAGGAACTGAGCGGGCAGTAATCGATCATACTTACCACTCCCCTGCCACCTGCCGTGAGATCCGCCTGAACGGCGAGAGTGTGGGGGAGACTGTGATCAATGCGGCAATAGCAGGGGTGTACGGTGTTCCGGTGGTGCTCGTCACTGGAGATGACAAGCTGGCTGCCGAGGCGCGGGCAGCGATTCCCGGAATCACAACGGCAGAGGTCAAGCAGGGGCTCGGGCGGTATGCCGCCTCCACTCTCAGCCCTGCCAGAGCATGCGCACTCATAGAGGACTCAGCCGCTCACGCGGTGCGGACCCGCGCTCGCGTGCGCCCGTTGGTCCTTACATCTCCAGTCAGCCTTCAGGTGGAACTCCCCCAGACAGCCATGGCTGATGCAGCGCAAGACATCCCGGGCGTAAACCGCGTGGGAGGCCGCACACTGGAGTTCGCCGCGTCCGGCTATCTTGAGGTCTTCCGCGCGCTCAGAACGATACTCCGTGTTGCTGAGACAGTCGCCAAGTAGATCCCATCAGCCATGGCGAGCGAGGCAGTCTCTCTGCGCCGGGCAGGAGGAGAAGAGAGGCTGCTGTCGAATAGCTTATCATTATAACATTCTAAGCTTTGTGCGAAAGGCGGCAGTGCTCGATGGCAGCGGCGAGTGGCGAGTTCACTCCCTTGTACCACCAGCTGAAGATGGCTTTACGCGGCAGAATTGAACGCGGCGACTGGCTTCCCGGCCACAGGATCCCCACTGAGCGAGAGCTGTGTGAGGAGCACGGGGTGAGTAGGCTCACGGTGCGAAGGGCCATCGCAGAGCTAGCCACCGAAGGACTGCTCGTGGGCAGGCAGGGCAAGGGCGTATTCGTCGCACAGTCGAAGCTCGAACAGACCCTATCCGCCTTCTACTCCTTCACCAGCTACATGAAGGAGAAGGGGCTTTCGCCCACGTCCGACATTCTCGGCGTGTGTGAGATGCCCTCGCCCCCAGCAGTGGCGCAACGCCTCGGAATCCCCTCGGGAGAGGCTGTTGCCCGTATCACACGCCTGCGCCGCGCCGATAGCGAGCCCATCATATACGAATCGTCCTATCTTCCGTGCACCGTCTTTCCTGGTCTTGCAGGCGATGGCCTGGCAGAATCACCATTGTACGAGATCCTCAGGAACAGGTATGCCTGTGTCCCAGTGAGAGCCACTGAGTGGTTTGAGCCTACACTCCTCAGCAACGAGGAAGCTTCGCTGCTTGGTGTGGATGCCGGCGCCCCCGCCATGTTGCTGGAGAGGGTCACATACACCTACGGCGATAGGCCAATCGAGTTCTGCAAAGGCGTGGTCCGCGGTGATAGATGCCGCTACTGCGTGGAGCTTAAGTAGTGTGCGGCCAGCAGCCCGCACATATGCTCACTGTCGTCCAGTCATCCACTGTCACAATAGGAGGGCTCTGCAAATGACACAATCCGCAACTGAACGAGACATTAGAACTCAGTTCAACATGGTTCGCAAGGCGCTGCCCGCCACGCTCGCTAGGGAGTCGTCGATACATAAGGCCGCCGCACAGCACGGTGCAGCGGTCATATTCACAGGGTGCGGGTCCTCGTACTACATTGCCCAGTCAGGCGCTGCAGCGTTTCGGGCATTCACCCGTCATGATCGTGTGCAGGCGCTGCCCGCTTCGGAGGTCACGCTGTACTGGCCATACTGGGCGCCGGCGGGTCCACCTCATGCATCAACGCTGATCCCCATTTCCCGTTCAGGAGACACCAGCGAGACAATAAGCGCGATACAGGCCTACAAGGAGCGAACCCAGGGGATGGTCATGGCGGTCACCTGCGCCCAGAACGGGGAGATGGCTCGCACCCTTCCCGGGGCTATTGTCATGCCAGAGTCCGACGAGCCGAATGTGGTGATGACTCGGTCGGCCACAAGCATGCTGTACGCTCTCACGCTCATGGGGGCGATGTGGGCCGGCGATGACGCAGCCATTAAGCGAATGGAGTCTGTTCCGGAAGCCGCAAGGGCCGCCTTCGAAAGCAGCGAGAAGGCAATATCCCAGGCGATTGGGGATCGCATTCCCGAGAAGATAGTGTACCTGGGCGGCGGGCCGTTCTACGGGCTTGCCGAGGAAGGCAAACTCAAGGTGAAGGAGATGAGCCTCGCATCCTCTGAGGCATACCATCCCCTGGAGTTCAGGCACGGCCCGATGTCCATGGCGGATTCCGGCATGCTCATCGTGCTCATCGCCTCTGATTCGGGGCTTGCCGGGGAAGCCAAACTCATCTCTCACATGAAGTCATTCGGCGTGCGCACGCTGGTCATCCACGATAGGCCGTGCGAGGAACTAGCATGTGCAGACTACTCTGTCTTCATCAACTCCGGGCTTCCCGAGCATGAACGGCTCGCCGCCTACCTGCCAGTGCTCCAGCTGATCGCAGTGTACATAACCAAAGCGCGCGGGCTCGACCCGGACCATCCCAGGAACCTCTCGAAGGTAGTAGTGCTGAAAAGCTAGAATGCTTGCGTGGGAGGAAACCCAGATGATTCTCGCGTAAAGGTTGGCGTTCTCTGAGAACTAGCTTTCCGGGTTCCACATGCACATTCGAATCTTGTCTTGAGCGGCCAGGCGAATTCCTTCGACCACTCTTGCATGGAGCTTGCGCATGTCGGGCGCGCCCGCCCCGGAGTAGCCTGCCAGCGCCTGCAGGAGCATGTTCGCGTGAACAACCTGGAGATCGGTGGCAACGTTGAACTTGCGTATCCCTGCGTCAATCGCGCGCCTTACCATCTCGCGCGGAATATCGGACCCACCGTGCAGCACGAGAGGAACACTCACCAGATCGCGAACAGCCTCTATCAGGTCAAACCTGATGTGAGGCTCTCCTTTGTACAGCCCATGAGACGTCCCAACCGCAGGCGCCAGAGCATCGATCCGGGTGAGGCGAACGAACTCCCGTGCTTCATCAGGATCGGCCAGGGACGCATCGCAAGCCAGCACATCCTGGGTGTCCTCCTTTCCTCCGATCCGTCCTAGTTCAGCCTCTACCGAAATCCCGGCTGCATGGGCAACCTTCACCACTTCCTTGGTGAAGGCGACGTTTTCGGGGAATGGAAGATGTGAACCATCGACCATCACAGAGCTGAAGCCGGCACATACCGCCTGCACTATCAGATCAAAGTCGCTGGCATGGTCTAGGTGAAGGCACAGCGGCACAGCGGCTATCTGAGCTGCCGCTCGACCAATGGCAGCCATGTAGCCAACACCTACTGACCTGGCCGTGCTCTGGCTCACCTGAATGACCACTGGCGTGTGTTCCTCTTCGGCCGCCGCCACAATCCCTTTCAGGTCGTCGAGGTCGATGAAGTTGAATGCGGCCACAGCGCCAGGCTTGCCAAACGCGTCTAGAAGTTCACCGAGGGCGTACAATCTCATTCCAATCCCTCCTGGGCGATCGCCCTTCTGAAGGCTTCTATGAGAATCGCCGTCCCGTAAAGCAGTGCATCCTTGTGGAAGGCGGCATCCGGGTGATGCAGGCCAGGGACCAAGTTGGCGCCGAGGCCTATATATGCAGTGCGCAGCCCAGGTTTCCTCCTAGGATACACATGGAAATCCTCAGATCCTGGGGTGATGATCTTCTCGATCACTGCGCCATCTCCGAGCACCGCGGCTATGGCCTCCCGGGCCGTGCGAATCAGGCCAGCGTCATACATGGGCGCCGGCATTGTCTTCTCGCCCGCCCGTTCCACCTCGGCTCCGATGCTCCCAACTGCGCCCTTAACTGCTCGGTCCACGCTGCCCCGGAGTTCCTCAGCGTGCTCGTCGCTATCGGCGCGGATGTTGATGGTTATCTGCCCTGAGGCGGGTATCACTCCCGCCGTATCAAGCCCTGCTGAAATGCTGACCACATTCACGGTCGCACACCTGAGCGGATCGGGCCTGATTGCGTTCACGGACACTGCCGCCGCCGCCACTGCGCTCGCCGCATTCACCCCCAGATGAGGTCTTCCTGTGTGAGACGGAACTCCTGTAATGGAGTAGCGCAGAGTCTTGCCGGCTGAATGCCAAAGGCACGGCGTGGCTCGGCCGAGCGGACATTCGGCCAATGGGCGAAGGTGGATGCCGAACATGGCATCTACGTCATCGATGGCCCCTGCATCCGCCATCTTCGCAGCTCCCAGTCCTGTCTCTTCAGCTGGCTGAAACACCAGCTTCAGGCGCCCGCAGGCCTCGGGAAAGGCCGCTGCCAGGATCTCACCTGCTGCGATCACCATCGCAGTGTGAGCATCGTGCCCGCAGGTGTGCCTGTAGGCGCTCACTCCATCGATCTGGAACGACAGAGCGTCCATGTCAGCTCTGAGCGCGATGACTGGCGAAGATAGCTGGCCCAACGATGCCACGACTCCCGTGCCAGCGAGCCCGCTCTGCACATGATAGCCCGCAGCCGACAGGCGACGCGCGACATATTCGGAAGTCCTGTGCTCCTCAAATGGACCTTCCGCCAAACCGTGGAGCGACTCCCACGATGCCGTGATGTCGGCCTTGTGGGCGCACACAAGCTCGAGAATCTGGTTCAAGCGTGTTCACCGACCTTCCTGGATTCGGCTTTCTTCCACGAACGCTGTAGGTTCTCGATGACGCGCCCGCCGGGATCGAGGCGGTCGAGCCTTTTGATGGCAAGTATCAATGCGCCTATCACCGGCGGGAACATAGGCTCGGCGACTCGGGCGCCCGGGGTCAGCCTGCCCAGTTCTGCGCGGAAGGGATCGATGAGGACCTCCCCAGCCATGAACGCGCTTCCGCACGGGGCGACGGCGAACTGGGCTTCAGGCATCCCGACGGACCGTGCTGCTGCCCACGCTGCCGCAGCAAGCTCGCGGCCTGCATGCTCCATGATGTCCATCGCCACCCGGTCGCCGCCTAGAGCCTCGTGAACCACGGCCGGGCAGAAGGAGGCGATGTCGCGAAGCGCGCACGCTGATCCAGGGCCATCCCGGTACAGGACACTTCTCAGGTCATCCGGGCTTTCCAGGCCGAAGTGCTTCATTGCAGCATCAACAAGCGATGTGGCCGGACCCCGCCCATCATGCGCCCTGCTTACGGCGGTGAGGCCGCGCACTGCGATATCGTAACCGCTGCCCTCGTCGCCGATCCGGTATCCCCAACCCCCGGCGCGCCCACGCCTGCCATCGGGAGATATCGCCACCGCGATGCTTCCAGTGCCAGCGATCACGACTACCCCTTCGGCTCGCCCGTTGGCTCCGGCAAGAGCGGCCACCGCATCGTTTTCCAGGACTATATCACCTACTGGAAGCGCAGTTCGCGCCGCGTTCATCATGCGATCGGACACGCCTGAGAGCCCCACTCCAGCCAGAGCAAGGCAGGCCACACTTATGCGGCTAAGGTCATCACAGCCCAGATGGCCAGCCTTTCTGGCCTGGGCCAGCGCCTCCTCGGCCCCGCGCCGAACTGCCTGTGCGGCCTCCTGTGCACCTCCTGGCCCCCGAAGGTGATTGGAAGGGCCTGCTGCTCCGAATCCCAAAACGTTTCCCCGAGCGTCCGCCACAGCACAGGCGGTCTTCGTTCCGCCGCCGTCCACACCCAGAACTAGCTTGTTGTCCATTCTCCTCCACACCATCCATCAGGGCCGCCGCGCCTTTCCACGCAGCTGGAAGACCCGGCGCCTACCTGAGAGCCTCGTAAGCTTCGGTGAACTGGCTAGCCGCGCCGATAATCCCAGAGTCATCTCCGAACCGCGCCGCCCGGATATGAATCGACTCCACATAGGGTGAGCAAGATAGGATTTTCACCTTTTCCACCAGCGGCTCAACTATGAGATCGCCCACGCGCGAGAGCCCGCCTCCGATGACGATCACCTCGGGGTCCAGCAGGCTGATGGCATTGGCCAGGCCGATCGCGAGGCGTTGAACTGCCTTGTCGATTGCGTCCCGTGCACTCGGGTCGCCGCGGCGAGCCGAGTGCACGGCTGCCTCGGCGCTCATGCCTGCCATCTCCGCGATGGCAGGACCGGCGGCCATCAGCTCAATGCATCCGAACATCCCACAGCTGCAGCTTGGTCCATGCATGTCAATGATGGTGTGTCCGAGCTCATAGGCGTCGTTATGGGCGCCGCGCATGATCCTGCCGCCTGTAATGCAGCAACTCCCGACCCCCGTTCCCAGGCTCACATATAGGAAACTGGAGCTTCCTCGGAATTCGCCGAAAAGGTACTCGCCGATGGCGCCTGCTGCCACGTCATTCTCCATTCTCACGGGAATGCCTAGCCTCTGCTCCAACATCTGACCCACCCGCAGCCTGACCTTTCCCCTCGCCCACGGCACGTTGACCGCTCCGACCACGGCGCGGTCCGCATAATCGACACGCCCGGGAGCGCCTACTCCGATGCCTCTCACCTGAGCTGGTCGAAGGCCACTATCAGCCATCAGATCCAGAATCGCCCTCGATACCATGTCCATCGCGGCTTCAGGCTGCATTTGTGGGTCCCATCCGCGATGCCTCGCCACATTCAGGATCTCGCACCCGCGGACGATGGCCGCCCGTAGATTGGTCCCGCCTATATCGACTCCCACAGCAAACTGCTCATCTACCGCCACCGCAGAGTGCCTCCTCCAGCGGCCTTCCACAATCCGATTCAGCGACACACCTGGTCAGAACCTGCCACCGTCGACCGACTAGTTATGGCCCGCCACATCTTGAACGCCAGTCCATATGTCATCGTTCATGGCGCCGAACTGGAAAAACACAAGCCCGTCGGCGCCTGCGGCAAGGCCTATCTTGGAGGCTTCGGCCACAGTCTTGCCTGTAGCATCCTTGCCGTACGCCTGAATCCCGGCCCACACAGGAATCGCTCCCTTTGTCTGCTTAATCGCGCCGCAAACGACGTCTCCCACCCACGACGCGGGCTCTCCGTAATCCTGATGGTACGACATAGTGCATATGAAGTCGTATATTGCTGCTGCATCGGAGTAGCTCTGGCTGTAGTGGCACGTGCCGGACGCGCGGGACGCCTCGACTGCCTGGTCCGGCATGAGGCTTGCGGAGAACTGGATTCCGGGTTTCACTGACTTTGCCACGTCCTTCATGCTCTGAGCAGCCTCTCTGATCTCCTGCTGCCGCATAGCGACCCATGCCGCTACGTCGGGATCGCCAGATTCGTATGCCTCGAAATAGGCATTCGGGTTGGCCGGCGTCGCGTAGAATGTGTCGAATATCACCTTTCTGACGCGTTCGATGTCGATGCCAAGCCTCGCTGCTTTCTCAACATGCTTAGGACAGAAGCAGTAGACGACGTGCCCATAGCGGATGTAGTCCAAGTGAATCCCGTCCACATCGTAGTTGGTGACGACTTCCCTGATCATGTCGTTAGTGTAGGCGAGGTGCTCTTTCGAATCGGGGCACACTCTGCCATCGGTTATCGCATACGGTTTGAACTCGCTTGCAGCTTTTCCGTGATGCCATATCTGATCCTCGGGGTGAACGTCGGCGTACGCCTTGTCCTGGTTGAACACGAACCACGCGTGAACCTTGATTCCCGCTGGATGACACGCGGCGATCATCTCGCCGAGAGCGTCGCGTCCCTCCTCAGCAGCCGGCGCAAACGCGCTCTTGTACTCGGCCTTCCCGGAGGTTCCCCTCACCAGCAGTAGAACGTCGGTTACGTGATTCTCCACAAGCGTTTTGGCAATGGCCGGCGCGCCATTCGACCGGACAGTGCTCCCCCACATCCACACCGCTAACGGACGTCCTGCCGCCGCGCCACATGGAGCAAGGACAACGAAACCCAGAACAAAGACCGCGCAGAGATAAACCGATACTAGCCGTGCATTCCTGTGCATGGTCAACTAGGCCTCCCTATGCATATTCACGGGGACAAACCCCGCCTTGCCCTATTGTGAGAAACTCATCAATCCATGTCCGCGACTGTGCAGACCGGGAATGGATACGGGAAGTCTGCCCGCAGGCTTGGCCTCTCCGAACATGACTTCCACGGCGGCGCGGATCGAACACGGCCGATAGCCGTATGTAGCCATGTAGGTATCCACCTGCGGATAGGCACGCAGATCGTATGGGTTCCGAATCGCGCAGGCCACCACGGGCCTACCGGTGTCGATAAGGGCACGCACCAGCGCTCCCTGGGCTTCTTCCTGCTCTGGCGTTTTCGATGATGTAGCTGCCACCACCAGATCGCAGGACATGGCAACGCCAATCGCTCGAGCTGTATCCTCTGCGCTCGGGAAAAGCTCAACCCCGACCTCAAACACACATGAGTCCCCGACGCGGCGCGCGATCTCCTCCCCAAGCACGCTCTCAGCATCCGCTGAGTCCTCTGCTCGGAGCCTGGGCATTGTCGACGGGTACACCACCGCAATTCGACGGCCAGAGCTGCATTGCCCGTGGCTGTGTCGCCCGTTTTTCCCCAGGGGCAGAAGGCCCGCACTGTTTCGCACGAGTGTCACTGAGGCACGAGCGATGCGCTCCTCAGCGCGGAGATGGTCGGCGCATCCGACCAGATCAAGAGGAGGCAATGGAAGGGGATGCCCGGCCCAGCCGGCTTCGCGCAGGAATTTGACCTGTTCGAGCTTCGCACGTATCACCCTGCGGCATGATTCATCCACCCGTTCGCAGCTTATGACCCCTGATCGAACCGCCTTTTCAAGCTCGTCGATGGCCCTCAACTGCAGATCCAGGGTGTGGCACATGAGCACCACATCCGCTCCGGCCGCCACTGCCTGCACTGCAGCCTGCGGCGTGCCTACCGTCTGCTGGATAGCCCCCATCTCCAAACAGTCAGTTATCACGAGGCCGTCGAACCCCAATTCATCGCGGAGCAGCCCCGTGAGCGCCGACTGTGATAGGGTGGCCGGAACGCCAGATGCGTCTAGGGCTAGGCTCTGGATGTGAGCAGTCATGACCGCTGGCGCCCCTGCAGCTATCGCGGCCGCAAACGGCGGAAGATCGATGGCGCGGATTTGATCGATGGATCCTGGTAGGACCGGCACACCAAGGTGCGAGTCCTGGCTCGTTCTGCCATGCCCCGGAAAGTGCTTGGCCATGCACAATACCCCGGCTGAAGCGAATCCTTGCACGGCCCGGACTCCGAACGCTGCGACTGTCTGAGGGTCGTCGCTTGCGGCGCGCACCCCGATGATGGGATTATCGGCGTCGGTGTTGACATCCACATCAGGCGCTGTCACAGCATTGATGCCCATCGCCAGAGACTCGAGTCCGATTATCCTGGCGGACTCGTATGCATTCTCGGGGTTTCCCGTGGCCGCCAGCGCCATGTTTCCCGGGAAAGCAGTCGTCCCTGCCGTTACCTGAAGCACAATGCCGCCTTCCTGGTCGGCCGAAATGAGCAACGGGACTGGCGCCCCCGCGGCCCTGGCAGCATCCTGAAGGCATGTGGTAAGCTCCGCCATCTCTGCAGGATCAGAGGCGTTGCGCGCGAAGATGCCCACGCCGCCTACCCCCGGGTCTTCCAGGAGAGAGAGTATCCCATCCGGAAGCTGACCGGCGAATCGCTCCGGAAAACCGACAATGGTCATCTGGCCTATCTTCTGGCGCAGACTCATTTGAGAGAGAATGCTCTCGACCATGAGGCCTAGGTTCGGACCCGGCCCTATCCCTGCTCCTGTCCCTGTTCCTGTCCCTGTTCCTGTTTCCATGCTCAGCCCTCCACTGCGGTCAAACCCGAAAGACCCGGCGTCATATGTAGTTGAGCCCGGGCACTGGAAGCGGAAGCCTACCTGAGGCATGGCTCGGCAGAAGCTCCGAGCCTGAGTTGACAACCTGTGATCCTCCGAATATCCAGCGCACAAGCTCCGGGCCGCGAAGGCCGGACCAAACGGCAGCCCGCGCGGCGTGACCAACAGCATCTTCGCGATCAGCCATGGCCCGGCCAGCGCAGGCTGCGAGCGCCTCATCGTTCAGCGACATGATCGTGTATTCAGGCAGAGTGGTTTCGCGCACGGGAATCCGTGCGGTCCGCACAAGCGCCTTCATCTCGCGATCGGACGCCGGCATGGTGAATGTGAGAAGGTCAGGTCCATACTCGACACACATACGAGCCACCATCAACAGCACACTCCACCTAGCTCCGGCGTACTCAGCCACGTGCAGCCTCGTCCGGCCGTCATCCAGCTTACGCTTCCGGGCCACAACGTACCCTAGCATACTCGATCCTCCAGCCCCGACACCGGCCCTAGCCCCGGCATGCGAACCGGCAACACTCTGCTGCTGACCCTCAGCCTGCACACTCTCTGCCCGTTCGCACCCGTCTTGAGCTTCCGCCACCCACATGCTCTCAGTTGAGTAGAGCCGCTTCATGTCAGGCCGCCACCAGGTCAACTCCTCGAAATCCCTGACACTGCGGACATATCGCACCGGCTCACGTCGGTAGATTGATGCCATCTCTGTTATGTCACTCCGGACAGCAGGCCGCATATTCGCCTCTGCCCACCCGGATCGTTCCGACATGACCTCGATCAAGTTCCTAATCTGCTCCCGCTGGGCCTCCACCCTCAGGAACTCCCCGGCCTCGACAGCTCCGAGACGCTTGTACACTCCGAGATCTCCCGAGATCATCATAAGCGGGAGGCCTTCGTCGATCGCCTGCTTCATGATGCTTTGCACCAGACGCGAGGCGAGGCCCATCCCGCGGTACTCAGGCCGAGTGCACACAGAGCCAAGCGCCGCCACTGGAACCGTGCATCCTTCGATCACCAGCTTCTGAGCAACGTACCCAGCATGCGCTGCCGGCGCTCCTGTGGCAGGATCCACGAACAGCCTCAGCCTATGGAGATTGGACCTCCTAAACAGCTGAGGGAACTCAAGGCCCATGGTTCTGTCTTCCGGACTGAACACGGCATTCACGAGGTCAAGCACGTGATCAATCTCGGCGAGCGCGGGCGGGCGCGGCCCGTCGAGCTCACATGGCGCACCCCGGCAATCGGCAGACCCCACTTCCGCACCTCCTGCACACAGGCTCTGAACTACCTCTCTGTGCTACCCTTTCACGGCGCCCATGATTATGCCCTTCTGGAACATGTCCTGCATCGACAGGTACACGATGATCACCGGAATGGTGGCAATGGTCAGGCCCGCGCACAGAGTGCCCCACTGGGTCACATTCAGCCCTCGAAACATCGTTAAGGCCAGCGGAATCGTCTTCAGACGCATGTCATTGATGATGAGCAAGGGCCAGAAGAAGAGATTCCACGACCACATGACTTTGAATATCATCATGGTGGCTACAACCGGCTTGGCCAGCGGCAGCATGACCGACGCGTATGTCCTGAAGGGCGAGCATCCATCAACGCGTGCAGCGTCCTCCAGGTCCTCCGGTATGCCCTGAAAGAACTGTTTGAACATGAAGATGCCAAACCCGGAGCCCAGGAACGGCACGATCATCCCCTGGTAGCTCTCGAGCCAACCGAGCTTTCGCACCACAAGGTAGAGCGGAATTGCTATCACATAGAAAGGAATCATCATTGTGGCCAGCGCCATGTAGAACAGCAGGTCCCGACCGGGGATTCGCCGCCTGGCCAGCACGTATCCCGCGAGCGAGTCAATGAGCAGCGACGGAACCGTAATGAAGAAGCTAACGATTACGCTGTTGATGAAGAACGTTCCAAGGCTCACTTCCTCATCGAAGTTCCGCGAGAAATTCCACGCTTTCACGTAATTCGAGAACGTAATGGCATGAGGGATCAACTTGTGCGACAGAATGACCGAATCAGGAGTAAGAGAAGTCGATATCATCCAGATGAACGGGACTATCATTACAAAAGCTCCCACTGCGAGCAGAACATGCTTCAGAATCTCGACTCGTAGTTTCTGCCGAGCCATGTGCCGTTTCGCACTCATGAGCATCCACCTCCAACCTGCTGACAAACTGCTAGTACACGATCTCATCCGCGCGAAACATCCGCCGCAAAGCCCAGCTCAGAGCCATAAGCCCGAGAAAAAGGGCGACTGCGAGTCCGCTGGCGTATCCCATATCGAATTCTTTGAAACCCTTGCTGTATAGAAGGTTGATCAGGGTAGTGGTGCTGTAGCCGGGTCCTCCCTCAGTCATCACGTAGGTCTCCGTGAACACCTGAAACGAGCCCAGGATCTCCGTCACCAGAATGAAGAACGTCGTAGGACGCAGCAACGGGATCGTGATGTATCGTATGCGCTGCCACGTGGTCACGCCGTCCACGGCTCCCGCCTCGTAGAGCTCCAGCGGCACTCCCTGAAGCCCGGCGATGTATATGGTCATTACGTACCCGAGATCCTTCCACACGCCCACGACGCACACTGACGGCATCGCAAGGCGCGAATTCGCAAGCCATCCCTTGGGTGAGGCCCCAAACACCGCGAGAAACTGGTTTGCCAATCCGTCGGGGCTGGCGTTGAACACGAGTGACCACACGATCGAGGCCGCAACCATGGATGTGACAACCGGCAGGAAGTAGCATGCTCTGAAGACGTTTTTTCCGATAAGATGCTTCTGGTCCAAGAGCAGCGCAAATCCCAGGCCGAGCACGATCCGCGGCGCAACCGTGCCCAGGCTGTAGCGAAAGGTATTCCACAATGCAATCCTGAAGACCGGGTCGGCAAACACGCGTATGTAGTTCTTGATGCCTGTGAATTTCGGGCTCGTCAACGACAATATGCTATAGTCAAAGAAACTGAGGTAGAAGGCCCATGCCACTGGAACAAAGATGAACACCAGAAAGACCATATACGCAGGCGCAACCATGGTGTACAGCTCGAGCGCTTCCCCTATCTTGTGAGTAGCCGATCTCTTCATCGGGTCAATTCCTCCAGGCTCTCAGCCGCCCGCGCCGGGATCGCCCCGGCGCGGGCTACTAGCTACATTCGGCCCATTACTTACGAATTAGGTCCTCCAGGCTCTTCTGCAATGAGTTCATTGCGGCCTCAACGGTCTTGTCGCCTTCCATTGCTTGCTGGACTTCCGCCCTGACGAGCGGACTAATCCCTCCTGCCTTGGGATGCTTGAAGTAGAAGTACCCCCCGAGCTCCATCTGCTTCGCGAACGCCCTCCGGATCGGATCGTTAAGATCAGGGTGGCTGGCAAGAGACTTCCTGGCGGGCGAGAAACCAGTCGCCTTGCAGTAAGCCGCCATGGCCTTGGGCGACACCATGCACTCAAAGAACTTCCAGGCAGCTTCCTTGTTCTTCGACTGCTTCGACATGACTATCACATCGGTGCCTCCAAATGCCGCGTGTTTCTTGTTGTGGGGCAACAGCCCGACACCGAACTTGCCGGCAAGCCCGGGTTCATTTATGAACCGCTGAGATGTATCTTCGCAGTCAAAGAAGAGAGCTACCTTGCCCTCGGCGAACATCTTCTGGATCTCCTCGAGATTGATGGTAGTGATGCCTGGCGGGGTCACCTTGTGCTTTCGGATAAGGTCGACATAGAACTGGATGCCTTCGATTGCAGCTGGGCTGTTGGCTGTTACGATCTCTTTGTCCTCATCCATGAAATCCACGCCATTCTGCTTCACGAACGGCTGGAACTGGGACACGTACCGGCCTGAAGTGCCGAAACCATACTGGTCGATCACACCATCGCCATTGAGGTCGCGCGTGAGTTTCTTGGCATAGGTCACGAATTCGTCCCAAGTCCATGAGGTAGTGGGCTCGGGCACGCCTGCGGCAGCCAATAGGTCCTTGCGGTAGAACATGGCCCTTATGGTGCCGAACCATGGCAGAGAAACCAGCTGACCGCTGAATGTGCCCCTCTCAATGAACACCGGGTAAAAGTCAGCCAACATCCCCTTTGAGGCGTATCCGTCCAGCGGTTCCAGAGCGTTGCTGGCGGCGAGCACGTGCTCAAACGGGTCTCCGACTGTGAAGACGTCAGCGATCGTGCCGCCTACTATGGCTACCTGGAATTTCACGTGCGGGTCTTCACCCCACGGAATCGCCTGGAAATTCACCTTGATATCGGGGTTTTCAGCCTCGAAGTCCTTGATGATGTCGCGAATCACTGCGCTGGACACGGCGTCGCCACCAGCCTGCCAGAAGGTGATCGTGGTCTTCTTCGCGGCGCCCACAGGCGCGATAAGAACTGCGAGAAGCAGGAACGCCAGGATTGCCGGAATCAGCTTCCTCATCTAGGTAGACCTCCCTCGTATCTTTGATTCTGTTCCAGGATGCTCCGACAGTAAGTACGCGATCAGGAATGCCTGCTGCCCGATGCACCACCTCCGCACAGGTATTGCGGGCTCATAGTCCAATAGTCCCGAACAGACCTTTGGACAGACGGGCGAAGCTCGATGCGTCTGCAAGCGCCTCGTCAGACAGGTCGTGGCGTTGAGCCTCGTCAGACAGACGAACTGTGCATCTCCACGCAGTGAAAGCGTCAGCGAAGTTGCAGAATCTCCCAAAGCCCTCCTTCAGCTCGTTGTACAGCCGTACCTCGCCTAGCTCGGCCTTGAGGGCAGGAAGCAGTTGCCGTATGGTTCGGGCTGCTTGCTGCAATCGCTCCTCCATCTGCCGAAGTGCACAGGGAGTCGCATTCGTCAATGCGCTGGCCAAGTCCATCAGGGGGTTATAGGCCCCGACATATGCTGCCACGATTGCGTACAGGATCTCTGCCGATCCGTTGTGTTCAGCGGCTACAACGGCGCAGGCCTCCTCGAGTGAAGCCTCTGGATCGTAGGCCGCTGGATCCCAGCAATACCGCCCGATACTCCACAGAGGCAGTTTCGACGCCTCCACCTGTCGCATAGGGTTCGCGATGACCCCGGTGACCGCGTTGGGAAGGCGCGTGCACCTCATAGTAGTGGGCGCCAGCACAAGACGCCAAGGTTGAGGCCTGAGGTAGTCGTTCACGGGATAATTGAGCCACAGGAACGGCTTGCGGCCTGCCAGTTCGGCGTACTCGCAGGCGTCCTCGTATGTAACTGACACCGAGTTCCAGTCAGGACCGGTCCAGAAGAGCTCCACATCATCTGGAACCCCTTCTGCGATAGCGCGCGCGTAATCCGGATACGCGCGGGCGTGATTTGTGAAATATGTGGTTGGGCACAGAGTCAGTCTGTTGTCCGAATCGATGGCAAGCAGGGCATCTCGCAGGCGCTTGGTGAAGTCAACATGCGCCTCTCCGAGATTTCGGTATGTGGCTCGGTCTTCGCTCCTCTGAAGGTCCAGGGATATGTCGTCCAGGGCAAGCGTAAAATGGCGAACGCCAAGGTCATACGATGCTCTGAGCTTATCCACCACTATCTGCAAATCCTCGTCGCCTGAGTACCTTGCAGGGGGAACACTCCTGAGCGATGGGTTCACAGCGACACACACGGTGACGAACCGCTCTTTGCAGCCCTGCACTATTCTCGCGATCGCCTCTCGATGCTCTTCGGAGTATGGATCTCTGAATCTGCGACAGTGTTCCGGCGTCATCCCGTAGCACAGCATGAGGTAGTTGAACTTGCAGGAGGGCAAGAAGTCCAGCACTGACAGGTAATCCTGAGGGTTCCAGTGGAGCCCCTTCATGCCTCGGACTGCCCACGCAGGGCTGAAGGTCTTGTCGATTACGGGGAACCCGCGGTGCAGCCGGAACTGCGCCATGGCTTCCTCAACACCGTAGAGCAATCCGGCTTCGGCCCTGGCCGAGATGTCGATTCTCGGCAGGCCTGCCTCGTCATTCGCCCTGATGTGGAACTCCTCTGCCTCCACCGTGTCCGGCTTATCCACCGAATGAGCCATCTCGGCGTCTGGGTCGACCGAGAGCCGCACCAATGCGGCTTGCTCCGGCCCACCCTCGGGCGCCGCGTGCGCTAGGACTGCTTCCGCATGGAGTTCGTTCTTAAGGAAACCCATTAGGACGCCACAGGCCAATGAACGCACCGTTTTGTCGGAATCGGCTATGACCAGGAACCGGTCAATTCTCTGCGCCAACAGACTCACCTTCCTGAGGACGGACATGGGCCCCATCTGTGGGCACTCTCTCCAACACATGAACCCACTGCCGGTCGAACTCGTCTCCCCCGTCCATGTTGGCACTAACGAACAGCGACGGCTTGATTCCCAGTGCACATAGACGCTCAACTATCTCTGCTTCCAGCATGTTGATAATGGCGGCCCCAACCACTGTGGACGTGGGACAAACCTGAGTGGACGACCCATTCACAGAGAGCACGGCGTCACCCGGCACACCGCAGTTGTCTATGACGATGTCAGCCACCTCGAAAAGGCGCTTGCCGCTGGAATGACGCGATGGCACACTCTTCGAGTGGGCGAGCGAGGTAAGAGCGATAACCGGGATCTTCTCTGCTTTTGCCGCCAGAGCCATCTCCACCGGAACAGAATTCCGCCCAGAGTTGGATATGATCATCAAGACATCGCCGGGGCAAATCCCAGAGTGATCCAGTATGATCTGCGCATATCCCTCCAGGCGCTCCATGGCTGTGGACTTGAAAGGACCGTCGTGAAGCATGAGAGCCGGTTCGAGTATCGCGTTCACCTGCACCAGCCCGCCTGCCCGGTAGAACGCCTCTTCCGCGATAATGTGAGAGTGGCCTGTGCCGAATAGATGGAGCCTGCCGCCGTTCTTGATCGTCTCGGCCACCACGCTCGCGGCTTCCTCTATCGCCTGGAGCTGGGTTTCCCCGACCTTGCTCAAGATCTGCTTGACACTGTCCAGGTAGTTCAGAGCTAACATGGATCTATGCACATCCCCTTGCTCGAAAGTGTTGCTGCAACCCTGACGACTTCCGCAGTCGCCTCCGGCGCAAGATCCGACATGACCTGCTCATAGGCATCCGGCGCCGCCCGTTCGGGCACAAGGTATCCGAAATGACCGTTGGAGTATCCGACCACCCATACGCACTCCCGAGAGCATCCACAGGAGCCCCACGGTCGGGCGCGCGCCATCGCCTCTTCCATTGCCTTCCCAGTGTCATATGGAAGCTCACCAGGTATGAGGGCCATCACCAGATCGCCCAGCCGAGCCATGCATATCTCGGCTCGGATTGCCCCTCGAGCGGCAGCAGCGGTGATTGCCGCATCGCTCTTGGCCTCGGCCTCCGCTCGGTTCTTGGATCTGGTTAGAACGATCCTCCAAGCTGCAGCCCGGTCTTGAGCTGCTTTGACAGCCATGTGGTCGGCGCCGGACCTCACGAGTCGCTCGGCCTCCGACTCAGCCTGGCCAATGGACTCGAGCGCCCGCTCCCAACTCACGGAGGGTTTCCGGGGAAGCTGCACATGGTTGCACATGAGGCTGACTTTCGCACTGCTCGACGGCAGTGCAATCGCTGCAAGCTCAGACGCCCTGGACGCGACCTGCCTGCCCAGCCTTGCAGCCTCGTCGAAGGTCTGGGAGCGTCGCGTGTACCTTGTGCTCACATCCGCAGCGGCGCCATTAAGGAACATTCCAAACGGGCGCTCCACTCCGGACGCTCGCATATCGTCCTCACATGAATCCACAATAAACCCCGGCAAATCCCTCGTGAGCATCAGGTTGTCCGGGCCGAGCACGGTGGGATGGCACGCAAAACTGACGATGCGTGCAACACTGCGTGCGACCCCGGCGTGGCTCTGGGCCCGCGACCGGAATTCCGCCACATACACGAACTGATCAATCGGTCCGGCTTCGCCCGTAAGCTCGCTTCGCCGGCTGGCGACCCCAGTCACCGTGCCTGAGGCATGGTATAGTTCACACAGTTCGAGCGATGACCATGCGTCAAGAGCAGCATCCGCCGCTGCTCCAGTGATAGCGGCCACAATCGACGGATCGTGCCGACCTGAATCAGGGAAGATGCAGGCAGGCGCGGAATGTGTGTGAGTGCAACAGATCATGATCGAAGATGGATCAGCCTGTGTCGCCTTCGCCACTGCCGAGCGTATCGCACAGGCCAGGCCGGTGTCGGAGTAGAGAAGGTCGAGAGATACGACGGTGAGCGCGCGGCCCTCGCTCTCCACAGCTGCCACCCTGGCGAACAGGGGATCGTGCATGCCACAGGATGACTCCGTCCGCGCCAGGTATCCGGCAAGAGGAATCGACGTCGGCAACTGTATTCGACTGCAGCCTGATCCGACGTTGAACATCGAAAGCGCCTCCGTTGCCTCCCTCGGCAAGTTGCCGTCGGTCGCTCAGTATTTCTTGTTCTTCACGGTCTCGCCCGTGCGCTCTATGAACTCTATGGCCCTGTCGTATATGGCCAGAGAGATCCCCACGAAAAGCGCATCCACCACAGATAGCTGGGCCATCATCGATGGCATCCCGCCAGAGCCGAATGGGGTCTCCTCTGAGGCTGTCCTGAGAACGATATCTGCGAGCTTCGCCACTGGAGACCGGGCGCGATTGGTAATGCACACGATATGTGCGCCACGGGACCTGGCCAGGGTGAGCACATCCACAACATCCTTTGTGGAACCCGAGTGTGAGAATCCGATCGCTACATCGCCTGGCGAGATCAACGCAGTGGAAATGGCCTGCATGTGAGGGTCGGAGTAGAAGTTCGCGTGAATGCCCACCCGAAGAAGCTTGTAGTATGCATCCTGCGCAGCCAGAGAGGAAGTGCCGACTCCGTACAGGTACACCTGCTTCGCCCTTGAAATCTTGCTTACTGCTTCCTGCAGGGCGCCGAGGTCCAGAACATCTATCGTATCGCTTATGGCCTGGATGTTTGAGCGAAATGCCTTTCTAACCGCAACAGGCAGCGAGTCAGATGGCAGGATATCCTCATGGATGTTCCTGTCGGGCGAGACTAGCTCTCTGGCGAGCGCAATCTTCAGTTCCTGATAGCCGCTGTATCCCAGCGTGTTGCACAACCGAATGATCGTAGCATCGCTTGTGCCCGTCGCACTCGACAGCTCGGTGATGGATTGGTACACGACCTGATTCCCGTTCTCAAGGATGAATGATGCCACCTTGCGCTGTGCGGGCCGGAGTGCATCATATAGCTTTCTCAGCTTCGATAGGCAACTGGCGGTCGGAATCATCGCTTCCACGTTCGGTGCATCCGACATGACCCCCGTCATACGAACCGCTCCCCCCTGCGCTGGACAATACTGTTCTATGGAGTTTATCTCCACATATGCTGTTGCTTTGGTGGAGTAATTCGCCATCAGTTGGAGAGTTCCTTCTTACTCATGCAACGATTTGTGGAGAAGTTCTACTCCTGCAGATATGAGGAAGCCGGTGGCGCAGCGCCCGAAAGGGGTGCTGCGCCACCGGCATTCAACCAGCCAGACGGCCAGTCCGCCAGCTGGTCACGGTGCTAGTTCCGACGAAGGCCTACTTGCCGGCAGGAGCTACGAGCTTCTTGAAGCCCACTGCCTTCAGCCAGTTCTCTGGGTAGCCTACTGTCTTCAGGTTCATGTAGCCATCCTGGTACTTCACAGCGAGCTTATCAGCTAGCTGCCAGTAGGCCGCGACGACCCTATCCGCATTGGCGTTCGAGTAAGAGGTGAGGTACTCGATAGCGAGCTTCGGATCGACCTTGTACAGGTCGGCCGCTACCTTCTCGATTACCGGCTGCATCTGGTATGCTTCGTTCTCGAACTTGCCAGCTGCCTCCTGAATGTCCTTGATCATGTAACTGTACTTCAGATCAGCGAAGTTCGAGACGTAGTTGAACGCCCACCAAGCGGCGCCCTTGTCGAGCACATCGCGGCGGCCAATGGCGAACGACTTCGGCACCGAAGTGGCGCCGCAGTAGAACGGCACGTAAGTGGTGGAATGAGGAGCATCCTCACCGAACCAGATCACTCCGCCGATGGGGTTCGGGAGCCACGCGCGCGACTGGGTGATGATGCTGTATGAGCAGCGGAACATCGAGATCGCCCGCTCCCACTCGCCCAGAGCGCCGGAGGTAGCGTATCTGTTGGGGTTGCCGAAGGGGCCAGCAGCCATTCCCTGGGTCAGGTCGAACTCAGTTCCCTCATAGTGATCGCGCTTTATCTTTGCCAGATCAGCGACGGAGACCTTCTTGTCCGGCTTGATGGAGAATGGATAGCTCTTCGCCCAGGGGTCGAAGTTCTGCGACGGCGCTAGCAGCGAGAGGGCGCGCCACTCGCGGCGGCTGTTGTAGAACGAGTCCTTGGGGCCATAAGCAGCTGCGAAGTTGAACGGACCCTTCGCAGGATCCCACCAGCCCTGCTCCTTGGCAAACTCGAATACGTTCTTGGAGAACATGTAGTTGTCGGGATCGTTCTCCTTCAGCTCGAAGATCCTGGAGCGGTTCGCAGACACTGCGATCTCGTCATCGGGAACGCGAACAGCGGCCCATATGGCGCCCTTCTGGAAGGGGCCAGCGCCGTACACTTCGAAGAACCAGGCCTCGTTCGCGTCGGTAACGGTGAGGCATTCGCCGCCGTCGCCGTATCCGTACTTCTCAGCGGTCTCGCCCATGATCTGGACCGCTTCACGGGCAGTGCGGGCGCGCTCAAGGCCGACCCTCTCCAGTTCCCAGATAAGGAATGGGCCATTGGGGTTGTACAGCTCCCGGCGGCCGCCGACGGTGGTCTCTCCCATCATTACCTGGTTCTCATTGGCGAAGGGGTAAGCGATGTCGTAGTATGCGAAGGTATGAGCAACCTGCGGCATCTCTCCGACCTTCTCAGCCTGAGGAAGATCAGCGCCCTCGCCTCCGCCATTCATGATCGGCCTCATGGAACCCTCCGGCCAATCCTTGGCCGGCACGAGCTTGATCTGGAACTCGTACCTGCCGTCGCAGGTGTGCGTGGTCATGACTGACCCATCGACTGAGGCATTCTTGCCCACCAGAATCGAGGTGCACGCGAATGATGGGACTGTCCATGCTGCCAGTAGCACTGCGAGCGCCAGGACGAGGGGCGCCATGCCCTTCCTAAACAGCCTCTTCGTCAATCGTCTCTCTCCCTTTTCGCCGATTTTGATGGTCTATTGCGGTCGAGCGCAGCCTCACGTTTTCGCCTTTGACTATCCCAATTTCCGCTCGACGGCTATTTCTTCGGAATGGTGCTCTCGCCAAACCCAACGGCCTTGAGCCACCAATCCGGATAGCCCACTGACTGATAATCGCCGGTGTCATCGCCGTACACGTATCCATCAGTGTACCTGCCGGCCAATTGCGAAGCGAGTTTCCAGTATGCGTCCACCACCCGATTCGCATTCGCATTCGTGTAGTTGGTGATGTAGCTCCTAGCAAGCTCCGGATCCATGGCATAAAGCGCCAGCGCGGTCTTCTCCACCGCGGGCTGCAGCGCAAAGAACTCCTTCTCGAGAGGATCGCGCACTGCGGCAATGTCCTTGATCATGTAGGAGTACTTGAGGTCAGCATAGTTGGAGACGAAGTTGAACGCCCACCATGCCGATTCCCTGCTGAACACGTCGTATGAGCCGCCCCTCATGCCAGTGTCGAACGACTTGGGCAGCTCTGTCGCGCCGCAGTAGATCGGAATGTAGCAGGTGGAGTGAGGAGCATCCCATCCAAACCACGTCAGGCCGCCTATCCAATCCGGCATTCCGCGGCGGGCGGTTACGACCGTGGAGTAGTTGGTTCGGAACATCGAGATAGCCCGTTCCCATCCGGAGCTTCCAGGAGGGTTGAACTTGCTGGATGTGGGATACCGGTTAGGCGTTCCGAACGGACCAGCCGCCATTCCCACTGTTAGGTCGAACTCGGTTCCTTCGTAGTGATCGCGCACGATCCTCATGATATCCTGCACGGATACGGGCTTGTCGGGCTTGATCGAAAACGGGTATCTCTCGGTCCGAGGGTCAAGATTGAGCGACGGCGCCAGAAGCGAGAACACCCTCCACTCTCGCCTGCCGTTGTACGCAGAGTAGGCCTTGTAACCGTAGGTCTCGTACACTTTGAACTCCTTGCCGGCCTTAGGATCCCAGAACCCTAGCTCTTCGGCAAGGGTGTACACGTTGGGCGAAGCCATGAAATGATCAGGATCGGACAGGTCGATGGCGCCGATGCGGCTACGGTTCGCCGACACGCCGACCTCGCCATCGGGAATCCTGGCGGCAACCCACACCGCTCCAGGTTCGCCGCATCCGGGCGCCCACAGCGGGCCGGGGCCCCAGACTTCGAACATCCAGGCTTCGTTAGGGTCGATGACGGTCAGGCACTCGCCGGAAACGCAGTAGCCGTACTTCTCGGCCATCTCGCCCATGACCTTGATGGCCTCGCGGGCAGTGCCGCCGCGCTCAAGGCCGATTCGCTCAAGCTCCACAAGGTCAAACCAGGCCTGGCTGTTGTAGAGCACGTTGCGGCCGCCAATCGTGGTCTCGCCCATTCCAACCTGCTTTTCGTTCTGGAATGAGTATGAGGAGTTGACGTAGGCGTAAGTATGGGAAACCTGAGGAATCTCGCCAGACACCACAATGGGCTCAGCGATCTGCTCGTACTCGCCGTAATCGGTGTTCTTGAGCACCTTCCTCGTGGCGCCTGCGGGCCAGTCAGCCGCATGGACAATCCTCATCTGGAATGTATCGCTGCCCGAATCGTCAGTATGAGTGGTCATCGCCGAGCCATCGGCTGACGCGCCTGGAGTAACTGGGATCGACGTACAGGCAAGTGTCGTCCATGAGCCGACCACCAGGGCGGCTATTGCCACAGCCACGATAGATAGCCTCTTTGCCATTGTGTCACTCCCATTCTGCGCACCGTTCGTGCGCCCCGCGTCGTAGCAGCAGCACCGCGCTGCTGGCAGGCGCCTTCTCACACCCTGTGACCGTTCTACTCTGTGGCTACCCTATCTGCAGGCGCGGCAAGTGGATCGAGAAGATACCTGCCAACTCCATTCGCGACCACATCATCACGAAGCGGAAGATCCGTCATGCTGATTTCCCTCTCTGGATAGAGCATGTTGTAGATCTCCAGAATCATTGCGATGGTTGAGTTGGTGCGGCCAACGCGCTCATCGATTGGCCAGCCCTTCTCATCTATCTTCTCGTATAGCAGCCCCGCCTCGCCGGCCTTCATGACGAACTCGTCCTTGCCCTCAAGGAGCAGAGCTTCGTCGGTCTTCCCCCGCACCCTATCTAGGAACGGCTCGGGCACCTCAATTTCGAAAGGCATGGCGTTCGTGAAATCCCCAACTTCTCTATGTGAAAGCCCATGGAGAGTCTTGGGAGAGTACTCCATACCCATCTTGAAATCGCTTGAGAGTGTCATCGACGCCATGGCAGCCACTTCTGAGGCATTCTGGTGCGCCACTATCGTGCTGATAACCGAGTATTCGAGCTCCGCCTCGTGGAGGTCAATGAAGACGTCCACATTCTCCTGCTTTATCAGCTCGATGAAGGCGGCGCACGCTTGCTCAGCGACGCTGCCATTGAGCCTTCCGGGCCATGTGCGGTTGAGGTTCCTGATGTCCATGTACGCCAGGAGCTGTTTGCTTGGATAATGGATGTACACCTCAGGATCCGGCCATGAGTCGAGAGGATTCGCCCACCTGTCGCCCATTCGGAACTTCCGGGATCCAAACTCAGTGTTGATCGTGTAGTACTGCGGATACGCATCGCCAGGACGCGTCACCGTGGAGGCACTACGGTTGGCTCTAGTGGCAACGAGCAGTTTGCCTGTTGTTGGCTTTGCATTCTCGATCATGGTGACAGCTGAAAGCACGCCGGCGGGTTCTTCAGGGTGAGTGCCTCCCAACAGAAGCATGACACCGCCGGGCTCTCCGCTGTCCATAACATAGATATTGCAGTCGTTCACGGCGCCCTTGAGTGATGGCGCATAGTCGGACAGCTTCTTCACCTCAGTGACTCCAGGGCCTAGCACCACCGGTTCCTCGTAGTGACGGTGCGCGTACAGCTCCTGGCCTCCTGGAATCACGATCGCGAGCCAGAGGATGACCACGATCAGCTTCGCCGTCATTGAGCTAGTCTTGCTTGGCATCTGCTTATCTCGCCTCCTTCCTCAGGCTCTCATTTGATTCGAAGCACTCGCAGTATGAACGGCGTAAGCACCGCAGCATAGAGGATAGCCTTCTTTGTATCCTTAGCGCGAAGCAGGTTCACCGCCAGCACGGCTGCGATAACAGCAGTCATCAGATAGTAGAGAACGCTAATTGTCATCTGCATTACATCCACCCCCGTCCCATCATCCGCGCGCCAGGAAGCCTAGCTTGGGCGCGAACAGCAAGTAGAGCGTGCCGATGGCGAGGATGAAGAGCCCAGGAACGATGCACTCCTTCAGGAATCCGCGGTAATCCCCGTCGTAGCCCGCACTCATTACCGCAGCTCTTCCCACAGGCGCAGTGGGAGGCAGGCAGTCGCCCAAAGGCCACATGGCAGCCATGCCGGCTAGCGCGATAACAGGGTGGTATCCCTTCATGTTGAACAGGAACACAAGCGGAACCCCGAGAAGGGGCGCCGCCGCGAACTGAAACACGCCCTCAGACAGTGGAAGCACCATCCACAGGACCGCGAACAGCACCCAAAGGGGCAGCGTGACTACGGAGAGTGAGATCAGCCCTCGGACGCCAGATAGCGCCATGATCTGAACCAGCACTCCCACCACGGTGACCGTGCTGAGCAACGGAAGCAGATCATCGATAGTGCGCGAGAGGATCTTGATCACGGGCAGCTTCACGGGGGACAGGAGCACCACCGCAACGGCCGATAGGGCGAACGCAAGCGGAAGCCCTAGGATCGGCATGGAGAACGGCGCAAGCCTTCCCGCAAGCACTATGCCGAAGAAAATCGCGAATGGAACTGCCACGAGAGGCCAGGATGCGCCCTTGGGCGGCTCCGGGATCTCCCGCAGGGCTTTTGCTGCATCTATTCGCTTTCCCCCACGCGCCAGGAAGAACATGGAGAAAAGCGCGCCTGCAATGGAGATGATCGCAAGAGGCAAAGTGAAGCCAACGTATGGCATGTTAGCGCCGCCGGCGGCCATCATCGCCCAAAGGTTGATGGGTGGCGCGGCCGCGCTCATGGCTGCACACAGAAACACGATCGCCGCTACTCGATCCTTCCGCGTGCCCATGTAGGTGAGCACTGTTCCGACGAACGATCCGACCACAAGCACCGTGACAGTGCCAGAGCCGGTAAGGGCGCCAGGCACAAGCATGATGAGGGTCAGAAGCAGGAGCAGCGCCACTCGGTTCTTGTGAAACCGGGAGATGATGCCCCGCACGATGTAGGTGACTCCGCCCGCCTCCTTCAAGAGGTTCATGAAGAAAGTGGCGGTAATGAAGATGAAAATCACATCGAAATAGGTGAACGCGCCTTCAACGATGTGTCGGGCAGGCACTCCGGCGCCGTGCGCCAGAGCGCCCGCAATCGCTGCGAGCAGCATCGCTATCTCAGTGCCGCCTCGCAGAGCGATTACGACAACGAAGGCTGCGATCATCACCGCGAGGACTAGCCCGGCGTGTACGAACACAGCTCATCCCACCTAACTAGAGGTTACTTTCCAGAATTGAACAGCACAGCGAAAGCGTACTTGAAGTCCAATGATTCCACAGTCCGGATAATCGGTATGTTCCTCTGCTTTGCGGCGTTAGTGAAGAAGGCATCGCCATCTACTTCCTTGCGCACGATAAGCAGATCCGACTGGGATGATACGACCTTGTTGGACCTCTCGTCGCCCTGGTCAGTACGGCGGGCGGCGCCCTCGATCTGCGCGCCCACGACGAAGATCCCTAGCTTCTTGGCCTGTGTCACAAGTGCGTTGCAGCGGGCTATCTCCGCATCAATATCAACGCCGGCGCCGCCCATGCCCTTGCCGCTGGTGCCCATGGTAAGGACGAGAGTTTTGAACGCAGTCGACGGGTTCTTGCTCGCAGCGACCAGATCATTGGGGCTCAGCATGTCTTCCATGGTGGAAGGAATCTTGAGGCCCTTGAGAAGCACATTGACCCACGACGCTCCAGGCGCCTGACCAATTGTGGTGATTGCAACCGGCCCCTTGAGCTGCGGAAGCTTAGCCGGGATTTCGATTCCGGCAGGCTTGGGGATTGTGACCTCGCCGGATGCCACCCCAGCCAGCAGGATTACACCGATGAGGGCGACCATAGCAGTCCTCCCCAGAATGCGGTGTGCACTGATTCTGAACATCACTTAAGCACCCCCGATGATTGCATTGCAGAGCCGAATTGGCGTTCATCTGCTGTTAACCTATTTCTTCGGTGCGAGTTCAACTCCTCCCATCATGTGGTACTGATTTTCATCCCAGGCAGGAACGACCTGCACATCGTAGAATACCGGCCCTCGATGAGGGCGGCTGTTCGCCTCTGCGCTAGGGATTTCGCCATCGTATCAAGGCCAACGCGCCCGCGGAGGAGCATGGCGAGATGGGCAGAGTCCGGACCAGAGCCCGCTCAGTAATAGCTGGAGGTGCCCGCGTGATGAGATCAAGGATCAGGTTCAGCGCCATCGTCCTAATTCTCGTGGCGATCCTAACCGTTGCGATCCCTGCCTACGCCTGTACATCCATTCCGGTGGAGAAGGCGGCCTCGGCGGACGGCTCGACCATGACTGCACACACCTGTGACGGATGGTACGATGCCAGAACCTTCGTGGTGCCCGGCAAGAAGCATCAGCCAGGAGATACCTTCCCATGCTATAGTGGGCTTCTTCACTCCGACCGCAAGGCCCCTGTGAAGATCGGCGAAATCCCAGAGGCCGAAGAGACCTACACTTACTTCTACGCAGCATATCCGTACATGAACGAGCACCAGGTGATCATGGGCGAGACGACCATAGGCAACCGCAGGGAGCTAACCTCCGGCGAAGGCCTCATGTTCATCGAGACCCTGCAGATCCTCGGCCTGCAGCGTGCCAAGACCGCCCGCGAGGCCGTGAAGGTAATGGGCGAGCTGGCTGAGAAGTACGGCTACATCGACAGCGGCGAGTGCCTCACCGTTGGCGATCCCAATGAGATCTGGTTCTTCGAAGTGATGCCTCCGGGCGCATTCAAGAAAGGCGCAGTCTGGGCGGCAGTTCGGCTTCCCGAGGGACACGTAAGCGTTTCCGCAAACCGCAGCCGCATCGGCGCGATCGATCCGAAGGACACCGAGAACTTCATGGCGTCCTCAAACGTGTTCGATCTGGCCATTGAGAACGGCTGGTGGGATCCTCAGTCGAGCGATCCGTTCCTCTTCTACAAGGCCTATGGCTTCAGCAACTCCCAGGGAAGCCGCAGGCGTGAGTGGAGAGTGCTGTCGTGGGCAGCCCCATCCCTGAAGCTCGACTCCACAGCAGAGCGGTATCCCTTCTCGGTGAAGGCCGAGAGGCCCATCACCGTGCAGGACATGATGACCATCTACCGCGACACCTACACTGGCACCATCTACGACAAGGCCAACGTGAACGACTGGTACGTGCCGGATGGAAAGGGCGGCTTCTACAAGAGCCCCTTCGCCACTCCAGATGTGTCATCCGAATTCGCGAAGCTCGTTGACGCTCCGTCGGAGCGCAACATATCCATCCCCGGCTGCTCCTACTTCACCATCATCCAGGCCCGCGGATGGCTCCCGAGCGCCATCGGCGGACTCGCCTGGTTTGGGCTTAACAGCACTGACACCTCCGTCTATGTACCGGTGTACGCTGGCGTAAGGAACCTGCCTGCCAACTACGCCGTGAACGACAGGACCAAGTTCAACCTGGACAACTACAAGGAATCTGCCTGGTGGGCGTTTGACTTCATGGATAACCTCGTTAACCGCCGCTACCAGGACATGATCAAGGACCTTGTGGCTGTGCGCGACCCCTTCGAGGCTGAGCAGTTCGCGCTTCAGCCAGCGATCGAGAAGACCGCGGCCGAGCTCTACAAGACCAACCCCGAGCTCGCGGTGAGCTTCCTGACCCAGTACACCAACTCCCGGTGTGAAAAGGCCGTGGACCTGTACTGGAGAACCGCAGAGCAGCTGATTACCAAGTACGACGACAAGGGGTTCTAGTCGCGCGATCCCAAGAGCACCCTCCGCGGGCAGCAATGTGAGCACTGCGAAAGGAGCCGCAGAACCTTACGGTTCTGCGGCTCACGCGTGTCATCGTCATCCTCGTGTCATCCTCGTGTCATCCGCGTGTCATCCGCGCCCGCGGCGACTATTGCATCAAATCAGACCCTGCATTCCCGTGCCGCCTGCATCGCTAGGCCATCAGTTCAAAACGCATCTGCTCTCGTGCGAGTCATCGCCCGTGTGCGCGATGTGCGCGTCGCCGCCTTCCAGGGCACTGAGAATCGTCTCCAGAGAACGCCTGGTGTGGCGCCTGGCGGCCGCCTCTGCCTCAACCGCGTCCCCCTCCGACAGATGCAACAGGATCTCTTCGTGTCCACGATTGGAGTCCAGCATGCGGCCTGGTTTCTGGAAGCCTACCCTCGTGAACCTGCGCAGGTAGGCGCGGACATCCGACAGCAGACGCGTGAGGCGAGGGCTATTCGCCGCCATGTATATCCTCTCATGAAAGGCCAGATTCCATTTCCCCCATTCCTCTTCATCGCCCATCAGGGCGGAGGAGTCCATGTGGCACAGGGCAGCAGTCAGCGCCTCAAGATCCGACTCGGTGCGACTTACGGCCGCCTGCCCAGTGGCCAGCCCCTCAAGCACCTCACGGATTGTGAATATCTCTATGGCGTCGGCTGGCGATACCTCGGTGACCGTGAGTCCGCCGTCGCGCGAGCGGCAGACGAGCCCCTCTGACTCAAGCCTCTTCAGAGCCTCGCGAACTGGTGTACGGCTCACATAGAACTGCTCCGCGAGCCTCCGTTCAACAAGGCGGGATCCTGGAGGGATCTCTCCATCGAGAATCATGGTTCGCACACGCCGGAAAACCTCGCAGGCCACTGGCTGCGAACCGTCGCAATCCTCTAGCAGCAGTCTCATGGCAGCCTCGCGTTCCTCCAGATCATGAATTTGCATCCAGTATGCATGCGGCTTCTGGTATACCGAGCGTGGTTCCACGTCGCTGCCACAATTCCTGCTATCCAATTGCAGAGGAATGAAGAGATAAATGGCACAAATTCGAGTACCGCAAAGCTTGTGTCCGGGCGCCGCGCCTGGCATGCCATTCCCGCGCTATGAGCCTAGCAACTGGTCAACGTAGGGGATTGTCTGCGGTCCCTCAGGCAGGACGCAGATGCGTGCGTCTGGTCCGTACTCTGTAAGCAGCTCATGCAGGGTGTGTTCTATACTCACGCAGGGTATGAGCATCGCGGCGCGAATCTCATCCTCCGAAAGTCCAGCAGTGTGCAGGTAGATCTTTGCCCTAAGCTGTGTCCTGGCCTGAAGCTGAACCTGCCATTGATCGGGCATGGTGAATCCAGGTGATGATATGAGCCTCATTGCACCCTCAGGGGTGCGCGCCATTGCGAGGAGTTGCTGGTAAGGGCTGCCTTTCGGCGCCCCGTCGATGCACTCCGCTGCCGCGATTATGGCGCCTCCATCTCGCACGATGCCGACCGCAGCCGACATTCCCTTGACCGTTTGGTACAGATTTCGATCAAGAGGGTAGCCGCTGTTCGTAGTGATCACGATGTCGAACTCGTGTGGGACAGCGCGCATCGCAGACTCTCGGACGTACTCAATGCCTGCTGCGTGCGCCTGCCTAAGAGCGCCTGCGAACACTCCAGTGATCTCCTTATACCTGTTCAACGTCACATTCACAATGAAGGTGGGCTTTGTAAGCTCCGCGGCCTCCGTGACAAGCTCGAACACAGGATTGCCATGGGTTATGCCCCAGGTCGATCTGGGATCCGCGATTATCCCATACCCATGGGCGTCCATCACATTCTCCATGCTGGCCACGCCTGGCAACACGAGCTTCCCGCCTCCGCTGAACCCTGCAAAGAAATGGGGCTCTATGAATCCCACCAAGATCCTCACTGAGGCATTCAGATACTCTCTGTTAACCCGGACTTCTCGCCCTGACCTGAGTGTGCCCGCCAACGCCATCCCAGCCTGATCGTGGCAATCGTGCTGGACAATGCGGTAATCCTCCACAATCTCCTCCCCCAGCATCTCCACTAGCTCCCGGTGGGGGCTGGTTCGATGGGTTCCCAGCGCGTTTACCAGCACGATTCTATCGCGCGCCACGCCAGCCAGAGCCAGCTCAGCAAGGATTAGGGGAAGGATTGTCCGGTTCGGCGCCGGCCTAGTAGCATCGCAAAACACGATTGCAACCGCATCGGAGCTATCGACAAGGCTCTGCAATGGCCCAACGCCTATCGGATTGCGAAGGCTCTCCACTATTGCGCTTTCGGGGTTGTGAAGCCCCGGGGTGAACACCGGCTCAACGACTGTGACGTTCCTATCTGGAACATCACAGTCAAACCCGGCCTTTCCGTAGGCCAGTTTGATCCGCATTTGAATGCAGTCCTCCATAGCTATAGCATTGTTGATGTGATCGTGTCCGTGCGACCGTTGATGCGATTCTGTCCGTGCGACCGTTGATGCGATTGTGTCCGTGCGACCGTTGATGCGATTCTGTCCGTGCGATTTATGATCTCCCGCTACGACAAGGATTCGCCGAGAGCTCGGAGCCCCGCGCCTACATCCACCTTGCACCCGCGCCTGTGCAGGATCTGACCTATGGCGGCAATGACCAGCGTTGCGTTGGCAAGTGTGCAGGACTCCCCCATGAGCCCTATGCGCCATATTCTGCCCTTGAGCTCACCGAGCCCGCCCCCGATCTCGATCCCGTATTCCAAGAGGAGCTCCTTCCTTACTCCTGCCTCGTCGATTCCCTCCGGCGTAATCACGCATGCAAGCATGGGAGTTCGGAACTCCTTCGGAACCAGCAGCGCCAGCCCCATGGCCTCCACGGCACACGCAAATCGTGCGCTAATCGAAGAATGCCTGCATGCCCTTGCGTCGAGCCCCTCCTCTGACACTGCCAGGAGCGCCTCATGAAGGGCATACACCATGTTGATTGGGGCTGTGTGATGGTAGAACCTCTCCGACCCCCAGTAGCGGTTGATCATGGAAAGATCCAGGTACCAACTCTGCACTGGTGATTTGCGTCCCATCACAACGGTGGTCGCCCTATCGTTAAGCGTAATGGGCGCCATGCCAGGCGGGCAGCTCAGGCACTTCTGGCTTCCACTGTAGGCAACATCGACCAGGTTATCATCCACGCCCACGTGGGTCCCGGCCAGGGACGTGACCATATCCGCCACAAACATGGCGCCAGCTTCCCTGCAGGCCTTCCCGATTTCTCGAAGCGGCTGCAATACCCCAGTGGATGTCTCCGCATGGACGATAGCCACCACCTTCGGGTGCTTCTCGCGAATGGCCCGAATCACATCGGCAGGATCGAAGGCATGGCCCCATGGTGCGGATATGGTTGTGAGCTCACCACGACAGCGCTGCACGATATCGGCCATCCTCAGGCCGAAGAAGCCGTTGATCGCCACGAGCACGCGATCGCCGGGCTCAACGACGTTCACGAGGGCAGCCTCCATTCCTGCGCTTCCAGTGCCTGATATGGGGATCGCGAGGGAGTTGCCGGTCTCGAATGCCTCTCTTAGCAGCACGGCAGTATCGTTCATCACGGCGAGAAACTCAGGATCGAGGTGCCCTATGGTCGGCATCGCCATGGCCTGTAGGACCCGTGGGCTCACGCTCGACGGCCCTGGGCCCATCAACAAGCGTTTCACCGAAGGCCTCGGCGAATTTGCTGCGTTCATGGCGCCAAATCCCCCTTCACGTATGCGCTGCCAGCGTTCTTCTCCATTATCGCCCCTAATCCTCCAGACATCGAACTGCGGGAGGCTGCGGCTGAAGCAGGCATCGCATCACGGCGGGGGTGCGGGTGCGGGTGCGGGTGCGGGTGGTCCCCAGAGAGCGCGCGCATATGCCGTGACGCGCTGGGCGGGGCGGGCGGGTGCGGGCGCGGGTGCGGGTGGTCCCGGAGTGTCCATCCCCTGGACACTGGTTCTCCAACCAGCCGCCTTCCGATGGCCGATTCCCGTCCATCCCCCCACCGCCACGACGGCCGATATCAGATACGCCGATGGGAACGGCCTCGAGTGGTACAGGGCAGCACCGGCGCATCAACGATAAGACCAGCTAGATGCAGGAGCTGATGGTCGGCTTGACGGCTCAATGCCAACCTGTAAGCGCCTGGCTTGTCGTGGTGTTTCTCCTCGTGCAGACAGCTAGGCCAGACAGCTGGGGTGGTCAGAAGCAGTCCATCTATGGGTTAAGGCTGCGCATTTCCGGTTCAGTGGTTGGACTGAAACGATCCAGCCCGCAACGTTGAGCGAAGTCGGTGAATGTGGGTGAACCCGAGGCAAGCGGAAATCGCCCAAAAGGGCTATGGAACATAATGGCATAAGTGTAGTACAGTGTATCTCGTAGGCGCCGCGCAGCCAGGCTACGTCTCCGCTCTCCCTCATCGTGATGTCGTGCGGCGCCCAACAATACATGGCGGGAGTGTCCCCAATGGTAATCCCTGCACTCGGCTCAACCATTACGTACTCGGACTTCGCCTTAGACCGACACCTCGGCTCCACTGCCAAGGAAGTGTACCTCCTTATAGCCTTCACGAGACCCACCTCCATATCCGAGCTCAGCAGGAATTCCGGAATGAGCCGGGGGACCATTAGGCAAGCATGCGAGATCTTGCTAGAGAGTGGGTGGCTGGTCCAGACGGCCAGTGGTGCGAAGGGAGCAGTGTACGCTGCAACCATCCCACGGTCTGTGCAGAAAGTGCTGGCCAGGCAGATAGAGGCCGACAGGTGGGCAGCCGCATACGCAGGCGAACACCTGATGCGTCTGTGGCTCGACTGGCTGGTAGATTCCCGTGAATTCCTTGACAACGCCAGGCCGCGATTCCTCGTGAACCCGTCGACCGGCAGGCCGCTGGAGGTAGACCGTCTCTATCACGTTGGCGTGGGTTTCGAATTCCAGGGGTGGCAGCATTTCGCCAAGACAGAACTGTACCCGGATGACGAAAGACTCGCACACCGCCAGACACTTGACCTGGTCAAGGCCGGGCAGTGTGCGAGGCATGGGATCCAACTGGTGGAGGTGGTTGAGACCGATCTCTCACTCCAAGGTATGGTGGCCAAGGTCCCCCCACCCCTCACGCTGAGGTACTACGAAGCGAACAGCCCCATAATGCAGGCACTATCGAACCTCAGCGAAAACTACGCATCGAATTCCAGGAGGCTGCGAGGCGGCAGCTAGAAGCACCACGATGCTAGCCCCCTCGCATCGCGGCGCCACCGCTCACCTACCCCCCTCGCATCGCGGCGCCACCGCTCACCTACCCGACACCTGCCCCTCCAGAAGCAGTTCAGGCCGCTTGCCCATGGCGAGCATGTAAATCCCCTCGAAGTCGATTCTGTTCTCATCGAGGGATGCCTGAAGCTCGCCGAGGGCCATCCCCTTGACCTCCGCGGCTAGGCCGCAGCTGGAGCTGATCCGCCTCGGAACTGGAACGAGGTGCAAGTCAATTCCGCACGGCTTGAGAAGAGCCTCCGATTTGAGCGCCTGGTGCACAGATGGAAAGGTCACCACAAGCCCTCTGCCGCTTGGATTACCTGCGGGATTGCTTGTCGATGTGAATGACATAACAATTCTCCTCAGTGTCGTTCACGTCAACTATACACCCTTCGTGCCTGGCAAAACGCATCACGTTCTCCTTGGCAACCACATTATCCACTAGCACATCGAGCCTCCCCGATTCGATGTTGCCTAATGCGTTCCTGGTAAGCACCACTGGCTGAGGGCAGGAGAGGCCTCTGGCGTCAATCGTCTGCGCCACTCCGTGCCCGCTCGCTCCGGCGCCATTCCCTGAGGCCATCATTGCATCGTCCTGTTTACGCTGCATCTGCTGCTCCCTCCTCCCGGTTGGCTCGCTTCGCCCCTGCTCGTTTTGCCCGTGCATCGGCCTTGGATGGCACGCTCACGCAGCCTATCAGCGCCATGGCGGCAAGGCCAATCACAACTCCAATCTTGCCATTTAGTGGCGCCCCGGCAGCCGATGCCGCAGTTCCGAAGTTGTGGGCGAATGCCCCGCCCATGAGCATCCCAAGCAGCGTCACGCCAGCATCGGCATCACCCTCGCCAGCAAGAACGCACTGGCGAAGCGGGCACCCGCCGAGAAGCACAGCGGCCAAACCAACCAGAGACATGCCCAGGAAGTTCCACAGTCCATCTGTGTGGGCAATTGGCTGCCCCGCGAATCCGAGCTTGAACCCGCCCGTAAGTAGGTTTAGAGCAAGCGCCACAACGAATATGCCCACGAACCCGCGGAACAGGTGCGCATCGTGGATCAGGAAGAGATCCCTTATGCCCCCGGCCATGCACAAACGCGCACGCTGTGCCAGCGCTCCCACGATGAGCCCGGCAGCGAGGGATGCGAGTATGGGTGCATGAGCCGAACCAGGTCCTTTGGCGCTGAAGTATATGAAAGCCGGCGCCGTAGCCACGGCAATCAGCAGTCCAACTGATAGCACAGGCATCACGGCCCCGTTAGCAAGCGTAGCACTTCCGCTCCTGCCCAGGCTGAAGCCACGGCGCAGGAAGGCGATTCCGGCTAGTATCCCAGCGGAGAAGCCAAGAAGGCCAACCAGCGCGTTCAGGTCGCCAGCGGCAAGGCGCAGCACCATGCGCAGCGGACACCCAAGGAACACGAGCGCCCCAATCATCAGGAAGAAGCCCATGACGAATCTGAGCAGGGGCGAGGCGCCGCCGCGGGCTTTGAACTCCCTAGTCGCAAGAGCGACTATCATTGATCCAAGTATGAACCCTGGTGCCTCAGGCCTGATGTACTGCACTGCCTCAGCTCTGTGGAGCCCGAGCCCTCCCGCGATGTCACGAATAAAGCAGGCGACACATATTCCCATGTTGGCCGGGTTTCCTAGCTTAACAAGGCCGACGGAAAGCCCTCCGATCACCGCTCCGGCTGCGATTACGGTCCATCTGTTGTCGCGCATCTGACCTCGAACCCCTTCCAGTGGCCGTAGGCTGGCCCGGACCTGATTGATGCCGGAGCCATGGCCGTTAGTTCATGCCTTCACATATGGCGCTGCAAAGCCTCACCTGAAACGCCGTCTACGACCTGCATTATACTGTCAAGCAGCGCTGTTGATCAAATACGAATCATTAATGTTTGATATGGATCCCATAACCTGCGTGCATACCTAATTGACGTGCACCCTTCAGAGATGGGATACTGGTGACATGGAGGTGTTCGCGGTGGACCTCAGGCAGCTCACCATATTCATGAGCGTGGCGAATCACGGCTCTTTCACTGAAGCCGCCAGGGCGCTTTTCATCTCCCAGCCGACCATCAGTGTCCAGATAGCCTCCCTTGAGAGAGAGCTTGGGGTGGCCATCGTGCAGCGGCAGAGCCGCGGGGTTGCTCTTACCCCAGCCGGTCAGATCCTGAAACGATACGCCGCTGACATGCTGATGCTGCGCGACCAGGCAATCTCAGCCGTGGACCAGTATAGATGCGAGATATGTGGGAACGTGAAGGTGACCGCAAGCACCGTTCCGGCGGATTACGTACTGCCCCGTCTGGTCTCACTATTCCTTCAGATTCACCCCAAAGTCATGATCGCTCTATCTCGAGCTCCCTCACAGGAAGTGTGGAAAAGGGTGCTGAATTACGAGGCTGAACTCGGCGTCGTCGGCACACTAGGCCCCGATTCCGACATTGATCACACCGCCATAATGGAAGATGAGATCGTCCTTATCGCCCAGGCTACAGGCAAGTATTCTGACTGGGATCCCACGATGAGCCTCGATCGCATTATCGCAGAACCGATGGTGTGCCGCGGCGCCGGGTCAGGCACGCAGAAAACGTTCGAAGACGCCCTGCGAAGAGCGAACGTTGACCCTGAAACATTGAACATCCGCGCCCGTCTGGAAAGCCCCGAGGCCATCAGGGAAACGGTGGCCCGTGGAACCGGCCTTGCAGTCATGTCGCAACTGGCAGTAGCACGCGATGTGGCCTCTGGATCCTTGAGGGAAATAAGGATCAGAGGCCTTGATCTCAGGCGCAGCTTCTATATGATCACACACCGCAAGAAGGTGTTGTCCCCCGCAGTGGATGAGTTCCGACGTTTCACAATTGGGCAGCTTGGAGGCAGCCAGGATGAACCGAACCATAGCTTACTTGGATAACGCAGCAACATCAAATCCGAAACCTCCCGCGGTATGGCAGGCCATGCAGCACTATATGACCAATGTGTGTGCTAGCCCTGGGCGGGGCGGGTACAGCCTGAGCCTCGACGCGGGCAGGATTGAGTATCATGCCCGGGAAGGCATTCAGGCGCTTTTTCACGCCCCCTCAGAGGAACAGGTAGTGTTCACCCTGAACGTCACCCACGCCCTGAACTGCGCAATGCGCGGCCTTCTCTCCGCGGGCGATCACGTGTTGACCAGCAGTATGGAGCATAACTCGGTGATCCGTCCGCTCCGGCTAATGCAGGAGCGTGTGGGCATAGATGTGACTGTCGTAGGCTGCGACAGCCGTGGCCTGCTGGACCCGGACGACATGCGCAAGGCCCTTCGCCCCAATACGAAGATGATCATCCTCACCCATGCTTCTAACGTGGCGGGCAGCATACTGCCAATCGAGGCTGTAAGCGGGATAGCTCACGATGCCAATGCCTACTTCGTTGTCGACACCGCGCAAACAGCCGGGTTCCTAGATATCGACTTCGCGCAACTGAACCCGGACGTTCTGGCATTCACCGGGCACAAGTCATTATTGGGCCCGCCTGGGACAGGCGGGTTCATCGTCAACACGAAGACCGCAGAACGGTTCGCGCCGATGGTCGCCGGAGGCACTGGGAGCAAGTCTGATGACGAGCATCAGCCGAGTTTCCTACCGGACAAGTTCGAAGCTGGGACCCCCAACACGGTGGGAATCGCCGGCCTGGCGGCAGGAGTGGCATTCGTTATGGAGACAGGCATCAAAACCATCCGCGCCCATGAGATGAGCCTTGCAGGGCAGTTCATTGATGGAGTCAAGGCGATTCCGAAAATAAGGGTGTATGGCCCGGAGGACATGGCAAGAAGAGTCGCGACGGTATCGATCACCATGGCCGATCTCGATTTGGCAGAGATAGCCTATAGGCTCGACGTGGAGTATGGGATCATGGTCCGCTCCGGCCTGCACTGCTCGCCACTGGCGCACAAGACCATCGGCACATTCCCCGAGGGCGCCCTGAGGTTCAGCTTCGGCTGGTTCAACACGAAGGCGGACGTTGCCCGAGCCGTGGACGCCCTGAGCAGGCTGGCGGCGGCGTAGGCGCTCCATGGGAGCGCGGGCGCCACAGCACTGGACGCCCAGTCCGCATAGATGCCTGGGCATCGAGTATTCGCTGGTTGCATGACCCTCGCCAGGCAAGCCCGGGGTCACGCAAGGCCTCCACGTATGGACCGTCGATTAGGATATCCGTTGCCAGCAGCAGTCCGCTTACGTCCGCGTCATCGATGGCGGAGAGCGCCTCCCACGTGTAACCGGTGTAGACCACCACTGGCGCCTCCGTTGAAGCCACAGTTGAAGCCACAGCTGAAGCCGCAGCTGAAGCCACAGCTGAAGCCACACCATAGTCTCTAGAACCACACTGCGCTGCGTTAATAGGAAGTACGCGGCGAACCAAACTCGCGAGGATCTCGAATGCCCGGGCCTGGGCGAACGGCTCCCCTCCACTGATGGTGATGCCTGAAAGCATCGGATTCGCCGTCAGGCTCTCCAGGATATCGTCAAGGGAAACGTCATCGCCCCCACGGAAATCCCACGTCCCAGGGTTGTGGCAGCCCGCGCAATGATGAGGGCAGCCCTGCGCAAAGACCACCAGTCGTACACCTGGACCATCTACTACACTCTCGCCAATCAACCCCGCAAGCCGCACATGGCCGTTCGCGTTCGCGAGCACAAGGCGCTCGCCACTCCCACTCGCTTCATCCAGCCCGAAGGGCCTGGCGTTCATTCCTTCACCACTCATGGGACTCTCTGTCGGCGAGTTCCGCTCGCTTCGCATCGTTGAACCGATCCACCGTAGAGAGGTATCCGGTTATGCGCCTTATGCGGCTGATATCGGCCGATTGGCACACCGGACATGCTGCGCCAATGATGCCCGAGTGGCCGCATGCACGGCATTCATCGATAGGAAAGTTGATCCCGCCATAACCCATGTCGGCTGCAGCCATGGCCCGCACGATGGACTCCACAGCGTCGACGTTGTGTATGGGCGGCGAATCGAGCTCAACGTAGCTTATGTGCCCGGCGTTCGTGAGCTTGTGATACCTTCCCTCCAAGGCAATCTTGTTCCAGATTGTCGTGTGGAGCCCGACGGGAAGATGGAAGCTATTGGTGTAGTAGGCCTTGTCAGTTACACCCTGCATTAGCCCGAATCTATCCCGGTCCATGGTGACGAATCTTCCCGATAGACCCTCGGCAGGAGTGGCGAGAAGAGTGAAATTCAGGTCATATGATTCCGCATATTGGTCGATACGCCTGCGCATGAACGATACGATGTCGTAGCCCAGCGAATCATGGACACTTCGGTCCGCGCATGGGCCTATCAGCGCCGTCAGGGTCTCCGCAAGCCCGATGAACCCGATTGACAGTGTCCCGTGGACAATGACCTCCCCGATCTCGTCATTTCCTCCTAGCGACTCCGAGCCCATGTAGATACCCTGTCCCATTAGGAAAGGCATCTCTTTCACGTGAAGCCGCGATTGCACTGAATACCGATGAAGCAACTGCCTGGCGCACATGTCCATCACATCGCCTAGCAGCGCTAAGAACCGGTCACGGTCACCACAAGCTCTGATAGCGAGTCGCGGAAGGTTCACAGTGGTGAAGGAGAGATTCCCTCTGCCGGTGCTCACCTCGGGTCCCCGTCGGTTCGCCATCACTCTGGTGCGACAGCCCATGTAGGCTGCTTCGGAACCATAGGGGGCGTTGAAGGACGAATCCATGAAACTGAAGGTCGGGTTCATACGTCTCGCAGCAACGCGACACGCAAGCCGAAAGAGATCGTAGTTGGGGTCGCCTGGGTCGCGGTTTACTCCCGCTTTCACCTTAAAGATGATGTTTGGGAAAACCGGCGTCTCCCCCCTGCCCAGTCCTGCTTCATATGCCTCCAGAAGGCGCCTGCTGGCAAGCCTGCCGCCTTCAGATGTATCACATCCGAGGTTGATACTTGAAAATGGAACCTGTGCTCCTGCTCTACTGTGCATTGCATTGAGGTTGAAAACCAAGCCCTCCATGGCCTGGTACACCTCATCCTCGCCAAAGCCCTCCATGAATGGAGCGATGTCCGCATCGAACTGCGCGTAGGACTGACCTCCGTGCATGTCATTCTGGCAGCTCTGCATTATGATAGCTGCTAGGGCTGCCGCTGATGCGGGCCGCTTCGGAGGGCGAACGCAGCCGTGCCCGGTGTTGAACCCCTGGGATAGAAGACGCCCGAGGGGTATCTGCACACAGGTGAGGGTCTTGCCGTAGAAGTCCAGGTCGTGGATGTGAATGTCGCCAGCTACATGCGCACGGGCGATGTCGGCAGGGATGACCCGGCTAAGGTAGTAGGCTCTGCTCGCCGCAGAGCCAATCTGGAGCATCTTGGCTGACGGAGAATTGCCTACGTTCGCATTCTCCCTGCTCGTCTCGGACAGGGTCGCAGCAATACCATCCATGAGTTGTGTCCACGAGTCCTGGAATTGCGGCGCGGTTCTCGGGCGAAACAATGAGCGCCGGGATCCCCCGGCGCGATCAAAGCGGCCCATGCCACGGCATGCAGTGCCCATATCGGCGCCTCCCTTTCTCCTCGAAGGTGGCTTCCACCAGTACCGGGCAGGTCTCCTGGCTCCCAGATCATCGCCGCGCTGCGTCTTCCCCCTTCTAGAGCAGGAGTGACATGTGCAGTGCATCACAGCTATCTGGTTACAGTGGCGGGACCGCGGGCTTTGCAGGCTGGCCTTCGCCATGCCCTGCTGCCTCTTCCCTATTCTCTCCCACGCTCGCCTGCGCGCGCGCAAGAGCACCCGGTTTGGTTCACCTGTTCAATTGCGGCAAGAACAGCATGTGGCTGTTCTCGACAGGCTAACTATACCACATGATCTGCTCATGTAACAGATCATCCGTGAGATCCGCGAAATCGGCAAGGTCGGCGGCGAGGTTCGCCATCGGGATTGTCGGCGCATCAGGGGTCAGCGCATCAGGGGTCAGCGCATCAAAGGTCAGCGCATCAAAGGTCAGCGCGTCAGGGGTTAGCGCACTGCAGAGAATACCGCATTCAGGAACAGACGGCGCACCCTCCCGATCTGCTCATTCGACCTTGTGAACTGCAGTCTGTTCGTGAGGAGCACGATCACGAGACCGTTCTCGGGGTCAATCCACAGGCCGGTTCCGGTAAACCCAGTGTGGCCGAAACAGCTCAGCGGTGCAAAATCGCCGAACGACGTATCCCGGGACGGCAGTTGCCAGCCCAGTCCGCGGTCGTCATCACCGAGTCCTGCAGTTTGACTCCTCCTAGCCATCCTCACAGTAGCATGGCTCAGTATGGGTCTGCCATTGTACACCCCTCCGTCGAGCCACATCTGCCCGAACTTGAGTAGATCCTCAGCGGTAGAGAAGACCCCTGCGTTTCCCGATACCCCTCCGAGCCACGCGGCGTTCTCATCGTGAACCACGCCACACGCGATGTCGCCTGCGAGATGGCGCGAAAACCACTCCTCCTCACTCCAGCGCTTGGCTATCCCGTGCACAGCCATAAGATCGCGGCCCCGCTCGGCCGTGCTCCTTGGCTCGGTGGGAATCAGCCGCCCCCGAACGCGATCAGGCAGGGGCGCGCTCAGTGGAAGGTAGGACGTGTCGCGCATTTCGAGAGGTTCGAATACACTCTCATTCACGAAACGATCCAGAGGGTAACCAGTTGTCACCTGGATGAGCCTGCCAAGTATGATGAACCCTGCACAGCTGTACTGCACATGCGATCCCGGAGCCCAGGCAAGAGGGGCGCGCCCTATGACTGTCACAGGGTCCTCGTCTGGCGCGCCAGCCATGAACAGCACTGTCGATTCGGCGAAACCCGCAGTGTGGGTCAGAAGGTTCCACACCCGTGCCTGCCCGAGCGGAACTGTCCGGAGCTGCGGGAAGAAGAGATCAAGAGTATCATCCCCCGACAGCTCGCCCTGCTCCATAAGCATGAGAGCCGCCATGGTGGTTGCGACAGGCTTGGTGAGAGAGGCCACATCGAAAAGGCTATCCCACTGCATGGGAGCGCCTGCGCAAACCGAGAGCGGTGAGGCCGGGTCCGACTCTGTGGACCCGATTCTGCCAGCGCCAGCCACCTGCTTCAGGATTATCTCACCATCCTTCGCCACGGCAGCCACGGCGCCTGGGTACGCATTCCTGAGCGGATCGCTCCCGCACCACCTCTCCACAACGTTCGCCGCCCCGTACATGCCTGGGTCGCAGATTAGGTTCATGACCAATACCTCACAATTCCGGCGCCTCCACAGCGGCCTAGCATCGTCGAAAGCATCTGGAGAGCGGAAGCCACATGCAATGGTGTATCCTGCCGCGGCGGTGAACACTATCCGCCTCCGCCCATCATTCTCCACCCGTTATTCCTTCGCCTCTGAGGGCGATACCCCCTTCTCCCACGCCGCTCCATCGTGTAAGCTTAATGGAAGTGCCATCACAGCTCATTGGGTGGGCGCGGAAGGAGAACCCATGGACGTCAGCACTGTAAGCAGCAGGAACCACGAGCAAGCCGATTGGGAACCTCAAGATGGAGCCAGGATTCCGACTGGACTTGGATGGCTCTACATTGTCCGAGCAGGTGAAGACGATGTGGATGGGGCCTTCGATATCATGGTGGATACCATGAAGTGGGTATGCTCAATTGGAGTTCCCCAGCCCGAATGGCTCTTCACTGAGGAGGGCCGAGCACACATACGAAAGGCCGTAACATATCGCGAGTTCTACCTTGCGTTTTGCGGCAGCGAGCCTGTAGCCAGCCTGTGGATCAGCCCGGCAGACCCTCCTAACTGGGGCGAGAGCATTGGAAACGATGGCCTCGCAGGCTACATCCACGGATTCGGCGTGAAGCGCGCGTTCGCAGGCAACGGCATCGGCCGAGCTCTGCTCGACTGGGCAAGCGCCCGCATTGCTGAACTGGGGCGGAAGTATGTGAGGCTCGACTGTGACGGTGAGAACCCCGGAATCTGCAGATACTACGAGAGCCTTGGATTCCGCGAACGCGGATCCGTTCCGAATCGTGGCAGCTTCAACAGGCTTTTCGAGAGAGCGACCAAGCGCGTTTCGCAGGTGTAGGCCTGCGAAACCGTCATTCTGGAGGCGGATTCCCAGCGAATGTGGCGCCGGGGCGCACCCGCTCCATTCCAGGAACGCCGCCACGGATCACTTCCTACCAGCCTGGCGCTGCGATCCTCGGGGCGTGCCCGTGAGGCGTGCCCGTGAGGCGCCCGGCGCCGGCGAAATCGACGAGTTTCTCAATAATGAGCGTGGACCCGCCTCGAACACCTCAGTTTTGAGCAATTGATGGCGGTGCGATGCTCATAAATGAGAATTCGATATTGCCTCGCGAATCCGCTGTGGCCGGTGTCTGCCCTATGTGTCGGAACTTGCCCACGCTGTAGATGTCGAAGT
>JAYFQW010000060.1 GCA_034926675.1 Clostridia bacterium
GGTGGCCTACTGCCTCAACCAGTGGGATAGGCTCGAGGCTTTCCTGCAGGACGGACGGCTGGAGCTTAGCAACAACCGGGCGGAGCGGTCGATCAGGCCGGTCGTGATAGGCCGCCGCAACTGGCTATTCGCCAACACTCCCCGCGGGGCCAAAGCCAGCGCCGTGATCTATAGCATCATTGAAACGGCCAAGGAGAACGGGCTGAACCCCTTCGCCTATCTACGCCATCTGTTCGAGCAGATGCCGAACATTGACCTCGTCGATCCCGCGGCTATCGAGAAGCTGCTGCCCTACTCCAACTCATTGCCTGAGGCCTGCAGAACCAACCGGTAACAACCTGAGCATACCGGCCCCCACTTCATCGAGGTGGGGGCTTCTTGCTGCTTGCCCCCTCAGAAACACAAGCACACATAAGCCCTCGCTGCTAGGTGTGCGCCATTTGACGCTTACTTAGCCCATAGAACCCCCTGAATTTACTGCACTGGGTCCAAGATGGATGCTCTCTGTTTGCTGAGCACGGTCTTCGCTCAGCATCAAAAGGAAAACGCCACTGCTATTGCGAATACTTGGCTGGGTATCGACTACATGGACGGGTGGTAGTAAACATAGCCAGACTATGCGTAGTTCCCTGCGGCCGGAAGAAGATCTGGGACGTGAACGTGAACCCTGAAGCAGGGCCCACGCCGGCCAGGGACGTATATGTAGGCTCATTTGCAGGCACGTGCCGGGATTACGCGGACCGGTTCTTTGAGGATTGGGTAGTACTCTCTGCCAAGTACGGGTTTATGAGGCCGTATGATTCGGCTCCGGCCAACTATGACGTGACGTTCAACCACAGGACGGCAGAGGTCGTCACGTTCTGACAACTCAGGGAGCAGATACGTAGGAAGGGGCTGACTCGATACCAAAGCATCGTGATACTCGGCGGGCGTAACTACGCTGATGTGGTGAGGAAGGCGTTCGGTGAGGGGTGCTCTTATGTGCAACCATTGGCGGGTTGCAGGGGCATCGGTCAGATGATGCAGAGGCTCAGAGGATCGCTCGATTCTGGTAAGGAGATTGATGAAGACGATGGCAGATGAGCTTCATGCTGTAGCTCAAGATGTCGTCAATAGGGCTGACCTTTACGACCGTGCAGCGAAGCGCACTCTCCTGGAACGGTTCATGGCCAGTTACGAGTCATCGTGGTGTACGGCGGCGTCCGAGGGTGAAGTCTTGAGCTGGGAGAGTATGTCCCGCAGACTATGAGCACTTCCTCGAGCCTGTCGGCCTGTTCACGAAACGTGCCGGCAGCATGATCCCTCTGTACATTGGCAAGACACATGATCTCCTTGGACGTTGGAGCACTCATGTCGGCAGCCTCAACGCCGGCAAAGGATCCTACTCCAACTGGAGGAGAACCATTCCTGATGCGAGTGGCAAGACCAGGATGGGGCTATACCTCATGGCGATCCCGCAGTCCGCAGTGAAGGCACCTGCCATACCTGGCTTCCCAACGACGATAGGTAGCCTGGAGTATCAGATAATCAGCCTATCTGGTGACGCCTACCCAGGCGAACTGCTGAACGAAGAAGGGAATCGAAGATGATGGACTTGCATGATTAGCTCATGGACCTCGATGGGCATAGGTTGGTCCCGCTGTTCGACTGTGATGATGACCTAACCGTGAGAGTTAAGTACATGGGGAAGAAACAGAAACCCATTCTCAAGAGGCATCCACTGATGGAGCAAGCGATCATCGAGATCGTTGAGGATGGCTTGAGCGACGATGCCTGGGACGGTCTGATCTACATTATGGGCCGGGGAAACACAGCCGACTTCGTGCCCATCTATGTCGACAAGACCGAGCGTCGGGGGGTTCAGCACTCAGTGAGTGAGAACATCAGGAGAATACGCACAAACAAGCATGAATTTGCTCGTTGGGGCGATGGCTTGGATTACCACATAGGCGACCTGAGTCATGCGGTCTTCGGCTTCAAGGCCTATAGGGCCCCTACTAAGAAATACCGAAGGTGGGCTGACGTTCTGTTCCAACCACCGGTAACCTCGGCAAGACTGAAACGGCCTGTGTCACTGTACCTTGCTCCATGGTTTTCGGACAGCAGAGGCCCATCAGGTTTGGTGTGTTCGGTCGCTGCAGCGGAGAAGGAGATCATCAGCCTCGCTTCTGTGCAGTTCAGTGAGACGCTTATCAATGTGGATGGGGCGTGAAGATGTGACCGGATTCGAGATAACGGCCAAGCGTATGAAGGATGCAACCGCCTTGATGATCAAGAACAGCCAAGAGGAAGGCATATACTGGTATTGGCTCAGCGACAGCAAGGGCAAGCGGCTTAGCAAGAAGAGCGCGAATAAGTTCCTTCTGGCCTGTATACTTGACTATCAGATCCCGTCTGAGCAGGCCTGGGGAAACGCTCGGCGGCTGGCTGAGGACATACTCGGCGACCCTTCAGACCTGTGGAACGCCATTGCCGATTTCTCCGAGGATGAATGGGAGGCCAAGTTCAGGGTGTTCAGGCTGCACAGGTTCCCGGCTGCCCACAAGAGGGTCTGGAGAATCGGTCGGGACATCGTTGCCAACTACGATGGCGATGCGCGCAAGATATGGGCAGGTCAGAGTGTGATGGAGGTTCAGGAACGCTTCGATGAGCTGCACCTTGGAGCGCAGCTGGGCCGCATGGCTATCGGGGCTCTGCTTGACACTGGCCATCTCAAGGGCAACAGCGACGTCAAGGCTGATGTGCACGTAAGGCGGGTTCTGGGACGGATCATGGTGGGCAGGATGCTATCCGCAGATGAGGCAATAGAGCTTACACGCCGGATGTACCCGACAAATCCGTGGTTGCTAGATGGCCAGCTGTACTGGCTAGGCAAGTCAATGTGTGGTGCGCGGGAACCGGATTGTGACGATTGCACGGCATCGAGCATCTGTGCTTACTGCAGGAGCACGAATGACCTGGGATCCTAGGATGGCCAGGCCGCGCGACTGCGAATGATAAGCGCGCGGTGGCATGCTTGCAGTCCATGTCATCTGCGCGTATCGCGCCTATTCTGCGGTGCCGAGAGCTTTTCCTGCTGATGGACAAGACATCGCCTTGAGATGGGAGAGCTATGCATGCCCAGTCGCTTTTCGCGGTCGATGAGGTGAAATCCACTCTAGATTCCATGAGAGCTGGCAAGGTAGAGCTGTGCGCCATGGCATGAACGCCCGGGGAAATGTATGAGTTAGCCTCCCGCTAGCCAGTGGCTCATCGTGTCCTCAAGGCAAAGGGTGCTCCCCGCGTGGAGAGCATCCTTTGCCCTTATTCGTTTTCGAGTTCTTCGAGTCTCTCCCTTACGTCCTCAATGGCGTCTCCCGGGCTGTCTTCGCCCCTGATGACGTCCATGGCCTCCTCGAAGCCTATGGCGAGGGCGGCGATGAAGTCTCTATCCGCTGTTGCTCCCTCCTTTCTGACAGTTGATCGATTCTTCGGGCGCATTGTGTGGCTCCGCTTACAGCGCCCCCCACGAGTCCACATGCGAACAGGATGGCACCGCCCACTGGGCCGGCAACCACGTAACCCGCGGCGCACCCTAGGGACGCTCCACCGAGTCCACCTGCAGTTGCTGTACCTGAGATCAGGGCTGCCCGGGTTCCTCGCTTCATGCAATCAGGCTCCCTTCTGCGAGGTCTCTCTGTGATCACGCCAGCGGTTGAAACTGGCTCGGGCAGCTTCAGATTTCTTGGTCACTCCGGCCACAGTCAGGTGGCAGAACTTCTCCTCGGGGATAGAGTCGAAGGAGGCGTCGGGTGACGCCCCGTCAAGTGAGAGAGCCCAGGCCTTGACATCTTCCTCAGGGGTCAAGCCTTGGGCTGCACAGGAAGCCAGGAACTTCTCCTTCCAGGTGGCAGGTTGAGGAGAATGACGTGATTTCGTGACCTTCTGGGCACCGGACGCATTATCCGACGGCGGGGAGAACAACGGATCCTCCGCAGAGTTGTCCAGCCAGGCCAGGAGCTCACGCCCGGTGTCGGACGTGGGAATCAGGTAGCGCCCGTCGAAGAGCCCGGTTCTATCCTTGCTTGCGAGCGCCGTATGGTCTGCTACCAGGTCGAAGAACACCGTAAACTCGTATTCGACTCCGTCACGGAACACAGGCGCCAGCCCAACCTTGCGAATGATGGTCTTGCCGCTTTCCTGGGTCTGAACGTATTCTGTCTTGCTTCTAAGGGTGACGACCACGTGGCATGGCGACTGCAGCAGCTTGTCCACAAGCTGGTTGTGCATGGGAGTGACTTCCCGCCATGCGCTCCACGAATTGCCGGTGCAGGCCGCGGCTCTGCCCTGTATGTCGAGCATCCCGCCATCGCCTACCCAGGCATGTGAGAGTGAGTCTACAGTGATTACATCGTACCCTGCTTGTTCGGCGGCGGAGATTGCATCGACGTACTTCTGGGGCAGGAACGGGGGTTCGATGGCGCACACATCATACGCCCCGAGATGGGCATACAGCTCGCCGGAGCCTCGTTCGGTGTCTATCAGGGTTATGCGTTGTCCAAGGCCGAAGGCGATCTGAAGGGCTGAGTAGGTCTTGCCTGACCCACTGGGGCCCGCCAGCGCCAGCCTCAGTTTCGCTCTACGGCGCTCTGCACGCCGAAATACCGCAGGCTGCGCGGTCATGCTGGTTCCTCCTCTCTCTCTACGGTGATCACCTTGAACTGTGGGGGATCTTGAAGCACTTGGACTCCGTCGACCAGTTCGCCGGTTGCCTTGAGGATGAGCTTGTCGCCGGCAACCTGGCATTGTGACTTGAACCTTGCCCAGTCTACCTCACGCTTGTCCTTGATAAACTCCTCAAGACTCTGGTCTTCGAGCCAACTGAGCAGCGCGCCTTCGTTACGCTCGAACCGCGCCGGCGGCTTTCTGAACTGCAATGTGCCGCAGGGCAGCTTGATGGTCCTGTTGTGCTTGGGGTCAGCTTCAAACAGAGGACGATGGTAGACAATGAGCCGTCCTGTGAAGTAATCGATGCGGGCCTGCAGGCGTTGGGTCTCGCCTGCGAGCCACTCTTCAACTCGGGCTACTTCGCTTGCCACCACCCGCTGTTTGCGGGCGAGTTCGTCGCGCGCTGCGCCGATCTTGCGCAGAGCCCAGTTAGCCAGAGCCTCGTCCCCGATTGCATCATCAGAAGACTGAGCTGCCTCGCCATAGAGATCGTCCAGGAAGTCCGCATACTCCGCGCCTGTCTCAAGTGTGGTTGACATAGTGGTTCCTCCTTTCTGTGATGGGTTGACTTGCCGCTCGGGCTACAAGAGCGCCCGGTCTCGACCCGCGTGTTGCTTCTTGATGGGCCGTACCGCGCTCTATCGAGTCGATGAGTTCTACGAACTGCAGGATGTTCCGGTTCTGTTTGGGACTGAGGCTGCGACCGAGGATTTCAATGACTCTGCGTTAGGCCGCACCCTGGACAAGATCTTCGATGCCGGCCTGAAGAGAGTATTCGGAGCTGCAGCTATGAGGGCGGCTCTCAGGGAAGACGTCAAGTTCGACGTGGTGCATGCAGACACCACATCTTGGTCGGTGAAAGGCCTGTTTGACTGCAGTTCGCCTGACGACCAGGCGTTCTATGTCACGCATGGGTATAGCCGCAACCACAGGCCTGACCTCAAGCAGTTATACTATGGACTGGTGGTCAACGGAGAGGGCATACCGCTGTTAGGCCACGCTTCGGACGGCAACGAGTCGGACAAGGTTTGGAATAGGCGAGTAATCGAGGAGTTGGTAAAGCAGTTCACCGATCATCTCACCGATTTGGTCTACGTGGCCGACTCCGCTGTAGTGGCCAAGGACAACCTCGACCTCATTGTGGATAAGGGCATAAGGTTCATCTCAAGGCTACCTGCAACATTCACGCAGGAACAGGAGATCAAGGATCGGGCTTGGTCGGAGGGCGGCTGGATCAACGTCGGTGTTCTGACTCAGAACCCCAAGCGCGACTCGGCGTTCTACAAGTGTAAGGAGTACATTGTAGATATCGCAACGAAGACCGCCGTTCGGCCCTACAGGCTCATCGTCGTGCATTCGACCAGCCTCGACAAGAGAAAGGCAAAGACTCTTGAGAAGAACCTTCTCAAGCTACGCGACGAACTCGAGGCCCAGCTCCAGCAGCTAGAGAAAGTGGAGTTCGCTTGTGAGCCGGACGCCAGGTCAGCTCTTGAGAGAGTCAGGAGCGAGAATCGTGACGCCCTTTACGTGATCTCGGGGGACGTACAAGCCGAAGAAGCGGTTCTCAAAAGGTCCAGACCCGGCAGGCCGCGGAAAGAAGAACCCGTCCCTACCAGGACCGTCTATAGAGTGAGGGCTGCGGTAGGCGATTTGAAGGAGCAGGAGTACGCAGAATTGAAGCTCAGAGCCTCTTGCTTTGTCCTGATCACCAACATGCTCGACGCGGAGGAGAGACCAGCCGAGACGGTACTGCGAGACTACAAGGAACAAACCGCTGTCGAGCTGCAGTTTAAGGCCATCAAGGAACCGGAGTTCGTAGGGGCCATGTTCGTGAAGAAACCCGAAAGGCTGGAAGCCCTTGCCTATGTGGTTCTCCTTGCCGCCATGGTTCGCGCAATCATTCAGCGCCGGGCACGGCGCTATGCCGAGGCTAATGACGAAGAGCTTCCCATACCGGGCAAACGGATAACGAAACGGCCTACAACTCGAATGATCCTGGATTCGTTTGACGCTGTCATAGTCGTGATTCTCCCTGACCGCAGCCGGGCGCTATCCGGATAGAAGATGTTCCCTGACAAGATGTTCCGCGCGCTGGGAGTCTCGCCATCCGTCTGCGTCACCATCCCGCACGGCGTGCAAGACCCCTGAAAACTCAGAAGCTGAATGCCCAAGGGTGCTGAAGACGGGTATCAGCATTCGCTTTCGCTGAGATCATCCTCGTCGCAGCGGCCCAATGATCCTACGCGTGCATGGTCAGCAAGTCCAGGGACTGATAGAATGGAGGCGCAACAGCAAGGGACCAATGAGTGGTCGCCGATCTGGCTATCGGAGGTGATCTGCATGCGCGAACAGGACGTTGTCAAGCGAATCAAGGACGCAGTAGTGCCTGTCCTTACGAAACGCGATCAGGTTGTGGCCGCCTATCTCTTTGGTTCCACAGGCACAGAACAGGCCACTACCATGAGCGATGTCGACATTGCTGTTCTCACGGACGGCGACATCTCTCTTTTGGATGAGCTTTCGCTGTCGGCTGATGTGGCGGTGGCGCTCGGGAGAGAAGACGTGGATCTGCTGGTCCTCAACTCCGCTCGCAATGATCTGCAGCATGCAGTCATATCAGAAGGCGAGCTCATCCTGGATCGCGATCCTCTGAAGACGTCGGACTATATCGAAAAGGTCTTATCGGTTCATAAGGACTATGGCATATACATGAAGACCTTTCTGAGCGATCTGAAAGCGGGGCTGAAGGAGGACTATCTCCGTGGTTGACGAGTCGAGGATTCTGCACAAGCTCCAGGCCATCACAGACTCGCTCTCAAAACTTGAGGAGCTGGCACGAATGGATAGGGACGCCTTTCTCACTGACTTTCGGAGCATTGACTCAGCTAAGTACAACCTGCAGACCAGCATCGAGGCGATGATTGACATATGTAACCATATCATCTCGCGCAAGAGGCTCAGGGTTCCAGCGACGAACGTAGAGTCTTTCGAGGTTGTCAGTGAGATTGGGCTGCTGCCGGCAGACGCTTTGCCGGTGTACAGATCGATGGCTCGATTCCGGAATCGCATCGTGCACATGTACGATGAAGTGGATGATAGCCAGATTCATGAGATACTCCAAAATCGACTAGGTGATATCAGGGCCTTCGTACAGTCCATTGTCAACAACTGCTGGTCCTAGAACGCGCTGTTCTCTCTCAAGGCCGCAAAGACTCCATAAGACGTGTGGTGCAGCAAGTATGGATGGGGTCCGAATCGCGCACACAGCGAGCGTAGACGAGTGGGCCCGGAGCATCAAGGCTTCCGCAGTTCGAGGACTCTGTCTCTCCGCCCTGCGCCCATCCGTTCTGCTACGGCCGGGGTCACCACCTGTATGACAGGGCCGACCAGCAACATGGGCAGGTACAGTAGGGGAGCGACCATTCCAGTTACCTGGCCAAACTCCTGAGCCGCACCGGATTGTGTGAAACCGGCACTTTGAAGCTGGCGGGAGACCAGTGCTGCGTTGACCGGGCTGATAAGGCTATTGAGCAGGCCGGATATCATTGCCGGGATACCGAGTCTGAGCAGGGCTCTTCTGTGTCGTGAGTCTCGTTCCGATTTCCTTGAAGGCAGTGGCTCGCTTGGACTCCTGTCAGCCATCAGAGACCGGGTCTTGGATCCAAGAATAGCGAGAGAGCCGAGCTCTCCGACGATCATCCCGCCGATCATGACCGCAGCCGCCAGCCCCATGCCGAAGGGAAGGAATACTGCCAGCATGGCCAGAGCGCCGGGCGCCCGCAGCACTGCCCGAGGCCAGACGATACAGGGGCATGGCCATCTGGAACAATCCCAGAGCCTCCGGCCCGACTACTCGGACAACGATGACGTGATACACTGCACCGATCGCTCTGGTCACCGCGCCCGCCAGAGCCAGCGTTACGGCTCCTGCAACGAGAGTTCGTTTCCCGCCTTTCGCCATCTGGAGACCCACCATCCTGCCTCTTGATGGCTATTCGGGGGCGAGGCGTGGTAGACCAGGGGTGGGCAGGGCGGGGCAGAGTACGGTTGCTTACGCTCTAGCGGCGTTAGCTTACGGATTGAGCCCCCTGTGCGTCCCACAGCCGAGGCTATCTAGCCCTCCGCAATCCGTCTTACGAATTGGTGAGCACGCATCACCCACTATGGGAAATACTTCCCGGTCATCTCTGTCACATCGATTCGTATTACTGCTGTACCTCTAGCCATGCTGTCCGAGAGGCTATTTCCCGCCAGGTGGGGTGTGTATTTCTCCACGATTCTTCTCAGTGTAGTGCTTCGTTCCACGATATCATCCAAGAGCCTGGCAGTGCCAGAGATGATCACGCTCTTGTATTCTGTATTCGTATCACATGGTTTTCCATTCGGATCCAGCAACAGCGTCTCCATCTCATAGACAGAAAAGCCGACTCTAGGATTGCGGGCGATGTTTTCAAGCTTCTTGCCTTTCGGCAGACCGTGGAAGTAGACCGCCCCATCGAAATGGACGAAATGGACTGGCGTGACGTACGGTGTGCCATCGGGACTCAGTGTCGCCAAACTGCCAGTCTGTGCTCGTTGAAGCAACTGCTCCATCTCTTGTTTGGTCAATGCGTGTGTCTTCATACGATGTTGCATAATACGGCCCCCTTATCGTAGAGCGAGGAATTCGCATCAGGCAAGCCCTAATTCCACACTGCGGCAGCAACTCCCTTTCGCAGCAACGGTAGACCTTGGTCTCCGGATGCGTCGGTTTTCGGAAGCGCAAGAGGCCGCCTCCTCCTAGCCTGGGTGATGGCATCCACGCGGCGCGCCGGGTCGTTCGGTACTGATGTCGAGAGTAGTACTGGAGGATTGCGCAATCCTGGAGCCGAACGTCTCGATAAGGGTGAGACAGTCTGTAGCCCCCCGGCGTGGCCCCATGGAGGCGCCAATATGACTGAACTGAACAACCTTCCTGTAAGCCGGCTTCCAGAGGTTCCGAGGGAAGACACCCTGATGGAAGGCTACTTTGGCCTGATCGGGAACGCCGCAACCTACTGCGCAAGGCTTCATGAAGCAGGAGTAAGGCACTCCACAGATGTATTCGAAGCGGCGGCGGAGACGGGAATCCCGCTGGAGGAACTGGGCAGGCTTGTAACTGACGCTGACCTCATGAGAAAGCCCGGGATAACGACTACGGAAGCAAGGCTATTCACTGCCTTTGGGATCAGGTCACTTGAGCGCCTGGGAGGTCAGATGCCTCGAACGAAAGTCAGGTCGTGCACCGCTGACACGCCAGTCCGTGAGGCGCACTTGAACTGATAGAGGGGGAGACATACACATGGCTGATCCTGATGTGCACTTCAAGCGAATAACCGCTGCTACAGTGCTGGATGTATGCAAGCTCAGTGACACTCTCTCTGATGAGCAACGCGAGATGGTTGCAGACAACGCGGTCTCGCTTGCTCAAGCCGCTTATTCAGACGGAGCGTGGGTGAGAGCAATCTACGCTGACAGCGATCTCGTTGGCTTCATAATGCTGCATCTCGGGTCGGACTACGAGGACGGGATTGACTGCCCTGGAGTGTACCTCTGGAGGATGATGATTGCAGGGCCTTTTCAGAGTAAAGGATACGGCGCCCGCGCCATACATAGGCTGCTTGCTCATCTGCGGTCGATGGGCGTACGCGAGCTCTATACGAGCTGCGGTACGGGCCCAGCGAGCCCGGAGGCGTTCTACCGGGGGTTTGGGTTCAAGCCTACTGGAGATTGCTACGGGGATCAGCCCGAATACGTTCTGAAACTGGACGACAGCAACTAGGTTCTGTCTTGCCGATGGAGGCCAGGAAGATGAGCGGGCGAAAGGAGCGAGTGCAATATCATCTTGATCCGCGTGATGTCAAGGATCTTCCCGAATGCGAGATCGCGGCCATCTTGAGGGGAGCGGACAACCTGATCATGCGGGGCGGTCGGACGATGCTGGCGAAGGTTCTCAAAGGATCGCGGGACAGAAAGGTCGTCGAGCTAGGTTTCGATCAAAGCCCAGTGTATGGCTATTACTCGAGCCTGTCGCAGGCTGACGTCTTGGCGCGAATTGACTGGGTGATTTGCAGCGGCTACCTTGATATCGAATACGACGGCCGATTGCCGATGTTGGTCCTCACGGACGACGGATGGGCCATAGAGCGGGAGACATACGCACACGAGTTGCTTAGGGGACTTGACCGACTGTTGGTCAAGGGCCCGCCGTACGACATGGGATACCTGAAGGACCGGAACCGAGAGCTGATATGGCGCCTTCTTGACCTGATTGAGGAGAGCGGCAATCCGGGCTACATTCCCTTGCTCGAAGCGTGGGCAGAAGTCGACTATCAAAAGGTAAGGAAGCGGATTAATGCAGCAATCAGGAACCTCGATATGCAACGGTAACCCACCTCTTGCGCGCTGCTAGGAGCCTGTGCGAGTAATATCTTGATCGATGTACAAGAAAACGCAGCTACATGGCGAATTCACATAGTATGAGCAAGACATACAGGCCTTACAACCCAAGTCAAATGTGTGTGTTGCCTCCATCCCTCAAGGACTGGCTTCCAGAGGGACATCTGGCGTACTTGTTAAGCGATCTCGTCGATCAGCTGGACCTCTCGGCCATCGAGCAAGTCTATGAGCGAGAGGAGAGAGGGTATCCGCCATACCACCCGAGGACGATGGTTAAGGTCCTGCTGTACGCCGAATGCGTTGGAGTGCGTTCCTCCAGAAAGATCGCCAAACGCCTTGAAGAGGATGTGGCGTTTCGAGTTCTCGGAGCGGGCAACGCTCCATCGTTCAGGACCGTAGCTGAGTTTCGCAGCCGACACCTGAAGGAGCTTGCAGGGCTGTTTGCTCAGATCCTGACGGTCTGCGAGAAGTCGGGGCTTGTATCGCTCAAGCACGTCGCGCTTGACGGAACGAAGATCAAGGCGAACGCTTCCAAACACAAAGCCATGAGCTACGGGCGCATGAAAGAGACCCGTGCCAGGCTCGAAAAGGAGATACGGGAGCGTTTCCGAAGCAACGAGCGCCTTGACAAGGAAGAAGACCGCGAGTTCGGGTTCGATAAGCGGGGCGACGAGCTTCCCGAGGATCTCGTCATCCGTGAGAAGCGGTTGGCCAGGATCAAAGAGGCCATGACGGCACTGGAAGAAGAAGCGCGCGCTGAGGAAGAAGCAGCGCGTTCTGCCGACGCTGGGCAACCTGCGGAGGCAGCATCCACTCCATCGCGGAAGAAACGCGGCCCGAAACCCAAGGGTCCGCCAGGGACTCCGAAAGACAAGGATCAGCGCAACTTCACCGACCCCGATTCACGCATAATGAAGAACTCCGACAAGGCGTTCATCCAGGCATACAACGCTAAGGCCATTGTGGATAGCAAGTCGCAGATCATAGTAGCAGCGGACCTAACGAATAAGGCTGCGGATGCGACCCACCTGCCAGACATGGTCAAGCAGATTGAATTCAACCTGAACCGCAAGCCCCCGAGAGCTTTCAGCCGATGCCGGTTACTTCAGTGAGAAGAATGTGACCCTTCTTGAGAAGCGGAAAATCAGTGCATACATTCCTCCCGACAAACAGAAGCACAGCGCATCCGTTGAACCAGCGGCAAGAGGGCGAATACCGGTCGGCCTATCCTGTAAGGACCGGATGAGACGAAAACTAAGGACCGTACGCGGACGCAAAGCCTACGCCCTGGGAAAACAGATCGTCGAACCGATCTTCGGCCAAGTAAATGCAGTGCAAGGCATACGCCGGTTTCTGCTTCGAGGCAGACCAAAGGTATGGGCAGAATGGCTGATTGTGTGTACAGCGCACGACATACTGAAGCTCTTCAAGTCCGAGAAACAGGCAGACATGGCAGTACTGTGCGCGATGTAGCCTGACATCCGTCTGGCAAGAACATGTCAGTGCCCCAAACACAGGCGGTATGGCGATATCAAAGAGCTCGCGGCCTTTACGGTCGATGAACGTATCTACTGTAATCCATTGGGGCTGAGCTACCCGCACAGGCTCCTAGCGGATTGACATTTGTGGATGTCTCGATAAAGGCTACATTCCCTAACTCGGCAGGCTAGAGTTGTGAGTGGCTAGTAATCTCATGTATCAGGAGGAGGCGAATTATGGATTTTGGGATTATAGGCTTTTTGTTGAGTTATGTGGTTGGTATGTATCTTACAGCTTGGATACATGAAGCGGGGCATGTATTGTTTGGCTGGTTTGCTGGTAAGAAATTCAGGGCGTTCTACGTATGGCCGTTACTTTCCTTTGTTGATAAGGGAGAGGTTAAGCTGCGGTTTTCATTTAGGTCAAAATTGGGGACTTTTGGATGGACGTATATGGACAGCGTAAAACCTGAGTTTAGCTATCGCGAAGAGATACTATACTATTCTGGTGGCATAATAGCTAATGTTGTCAGCGGCCTGTTATTTGCTATTATCGGCTTGAGTCTGCAATGGTATTCTGATATTAGGGCTGGCTGTCTTTCGTTCATTCCGTATTCTCTTATTAGTGTTGGCTGCTTTTCTTTTGCTCCCGCGATTGCGGCAGGATATCCTTATAAGGGCAAAAGTGTGATGTCCTGCGATGGGCTAGCGGTGCAGAGACTGCTCAATGGAAAGAAACACCAGATGGCAGAGCCGATAGCAGTGGATAAACTTGCAAAGCACTCATCAGGACGTTTTGAACTGGGTGACACAGAACGTCACGAATATATAGAGCAGTTGCTTGACTCTCCGGATGTATATTACAAGAGAGTTGGATACGGTAATCTTATTGAGTTTTATCTAGATAGAGGTGATGAAGTTAAGGTTGAAGAGGTTCAAAGCAAGATTGAAGAACTGTCCTTTTGCGACGATGACTTCAAGAAATTCATTGAGGCTATAATAGTGAATCATGGTAAGACACCTCTGGAGTATTTGACAGGAAAAGCTAAAGGATAGACTATCGGCGAGCTTTACGGCCTTGAATCTTGCTCCTTTTGGTGGCGTTGTCAGCACTGTGGATGCTGTACATGCTATCAGGGGACGGTATGATATCCCATCTTCAGCACCCTTGACGGCATAGAATGACGGGTTTTTGGCCCAATTGAGGGTCCTGCTACTGGAAATTGATTCCTTGTACTCTTTGCTCTGATAGTGTATTGTCGGAGTAGGAGGCGAGGACGATGTCGCTCACAGCCTTTTCCGCTGGACCCGGGGCCATGATCGCCCAGATTATCAGGGAGCTTGGCATAGTCGAGACAATAGACAACATGGTGAAATGGGATCAGAAGCAGTGTAAGCATTCGCCGGGAACGCACGTCCTTGCTATGCTCATCAACATCTTGATGGGCCGCACTGCGCTATACCGAGTCGACGAGTTCTATGAACTGCAGGATATTGCGGTTCTGTTCGGGACCGATGCATCGGCGGATGACTTCAATGACTCTGCGTTGGGCCGCACTCTGGACAAGATCTTCGACGCCGGCCCGAAGAAGGTGTTCGGGGCTGCAGCTCTTAGGGCGGCTCTCAGGGAAGACGTCAAGTTCGACGTGGTGCATTCAGACACTACATCCTGGTCGGTAAAAGGCTTGTATGACTCCAGTTCGCCCGATGATCAGGCCTTCCATATTGCGCGTGGGTATAGCCGCGACCATAGGCCCGACCTCAAGCAGTTCAACTACGGCCTGGTGGTTAACGGAGAAGGCATACCGCTGCTGGGTCATGCTTCGGACGGCAACGAGTCGGCTAAGGTTTGGAACAGGCGAGTGATCAAGGAACTGGTAGAGGGGTTTACCGACCATCTCGCCGATTTGGTCTACGTGGCCGACTCTGCTGTAGTGACCAAGAGCAACCTCGATCTCATCGCGGATAAAGGCATAAGGTTCATCTCCAGATTGCAATACTACCGTAGACTCTGGACGGCCCAAAGCAGGTACATGCAGTAGACAAGGGGATCTATGCAATAGGGAAGCCGGGCATCAAGCCTGCCGCTCATATCTGCTATCATCGCTCGCCTTGCAGTATCCAATCGACTACTGGATCGCGACCAGCGGCAAAGCTTACTATGCTCGGTTCGATGACCACGTCGGGCAGCATCGAGTCGGTGTCTTCACTGGAATACTCGAAATGCTTTGTGGAGTACCTAACTGTGATTCCCGTATTGGTCAGGAGTAGTGTTCTGACCTCGCCGTAATGATTGGGCCTTCCGCCCGTCGGTTCCCCAACGAATGTAGCTCTTGTGGAGTTCTTGAGTTCTAAGGCGTTGAGCAGTGCGGAAGAGAAAGTGCGCCGTCCGAGTACAACGAAGAGCCTGTCCTCATGGTCGAGAGCGCTTCCCCTGATTTTGCTGATGAACGGTTGCATGACGAGCGAATTGCCTCCGCCGTTATTCCTGAGGTCAACGATCAACCTTTCAGCGCCATTTTCGTCGATGAGGTTGAACAAGTCGCGAGAGAACGCTGAAAACGACCTGTCTTCCTTATTCGCGCAGGCGTTGTATTGGAAATAGACGGTCTTGTGCTCCGGAAGGTACTCGTACCAGTAGTTTGACCCGGGGTTTCGCAGGTATAACGGTCGGTCGGGGGATTGGTTGAAACGTTCCAGGTATCTTATGCTGCCACGGTCCTTGGGCTGCAGGGTGACGGTGACTTCGTCACCGTTATTGTCGGCAAAGCCCATCGTGATGTCCTCGCTGTTGGAGATGCCTAGTCCGCGTAGAATGTACGGTGCAAGAATACAATGGGTCACGGAGTCTCTAAAGCTTGCTTCGTTGTCGCACGAAATGACCGGCCTCAAGGCCTCAATCACCTCACCTACGGGCTTGCCGCTTATAGTCTCAAGCCTCAGGTTGACTATCTCCCGGTGCTCCTCTGGCGCATCGAATGCATACATCCCTTCCTTGAACCAGTAAAGCCTCACGGGATATGTGAAATGCAAATCAGGGTAGGCGACTGTGTGGCCATCGCCAACCGATGCGACGAGACGGCTTACTGCAACTGTAAGCTCATCATCGGTCAACTCGTCCACACTCTCTTTGATGCGTTCTGCCTCTTTATAGAAGTCCGCGCTATCCAGCTTGAAAAAGAGTTCCCTATGCCTCTTGGGGAGCTGGTCCGCTAGAAAGGTGATGTCCGTTACCCACTTGTCATGTCTGGTTTCTGCAAGCGGTGATCGCAGATTTGTCGGGGTGCAGCCGGAGAGCAAGAAGATGATCGCAGATAGGATGATCCAAGCCGCGGCCCTCTTGCACATAAAAGCCTTCATGGCTCTGCATGCTCGCGGCTCAGACATGGTGTACGACCGTTTGACCTCCCCGCGGATGGCCTGCCTGACTGCTTGGCGCGAGACGCCCAGTGTTCTCGAGATCTCTCGGATCGATCTGCCTTCACGTAGGCGCATCTTTCGGATAGACTCAATAGTGACCATCTTAAGCAATTCCTTT
>JAYFQW010000061.1 GCA_034926675.1 Clostridia bacterium
ATAAGGTCTGGAACGGGCGAGTGATCGAGCAACTGGTAAGTCAACTCACCGACAATCTGACGGAACTGGTGTGTGGCCGATCCGGCTAGCGAGCAAATAAGCCTTTAGCTGGTAATTCCCCAAATGCCTGCTTGCCATATGTTACATGCGGAACGTGAGCGGTCAGTCGGCATTCCACAGGTTGAGTTTTTCCGTCAGCTGCTGGCGCTCAAGAGTCGGCATATGGAGAAGGATCAGTTCATACGAAAGACAGTCGCGTTGGCGGTCGATGGCACGACCAGCGCATGGACATACAGAACTGATCTCTTCTTCGTGGTCCTCGAGTTTCTGGCTATTCCTGAAAGGAGTGCGTCCCCGCCCTGAGCTTATCAAACTAGCCGAGTCCATAGCGACACAGAAGAAATCGCCGGCGCCACCGCATCGGACGGTATTGCCTACAGAGTAATAGCGCGATTTCGAAGCCGTCTCCACTGTGATTCGGAGACGCCCTCAGATGCTTTCCCATTAACTCTCACAACCCTTCAGGCCTTTTCTATTAGCGCTTGAACCTCCGCAAACGACAAGCCGTGTTTTCTTGCGATCCGGGCAACATCCTCATACTCCGCTTTGGACTTGGTGACGCCCCATCCGGTTGATGTTTTGATTGCGACAGGCCCATAGGGCGTCGGCGCCGTGTGGGTTTCACGATGCAGGCTGTACCTACGGCTGACTATCTCGCGGACGCCCAGGGTAGAGGTGTGTCGGAACAGCAGAGCAGCCATTTCCTCCGCCATTTCACGACGGCACATGCATGTCAGCAGCACTCCAAGGCGGCTTTTCTTCATGCCGATGGGAATAGTGTAGACATCCAGAGCGCCCTTTTGAAACAGCAGTTCCTGAACAAAGCCGATGGCCTCCGGCGTCATGTCGTCCAGATTGCAGCACAGCTCGGACACCTCTCCCATACCGCCTTCGGTAACGCCAATACTAGCTCGCACGCAGTTAGCCGCCTCGAAGTCTTTCCTGCCCATGCCATACCCGATGGCTGAAACGGTCATCACGGGCATGACGCCAAAGGCTGCTACGAAGTGCTTCAGCAGCGCAGCGCCGGTTGGGGTGCAGAGTTCCCCGCGAATATGGCCTCCATAGATGGGAACTCCCTTCAGAATGTACGCAGTAGCCGGTGCAGGGACAGGCAGGACTCCATGAGCGCAGCGGACCTGACCACAACCAACATGGACGGGCGACGCCAGGACCCGTTCGGCGCCCAACTCTTCCATTAGCATGCAGACGCCGACAATGTCCGCCACGGCATCCATGCTCCCCACCTCGTGGAAATGGACCTGGTCAACCGGTTTGCCATGGACGCTGCTCTCAGCCTCGGCAATGAGGCAATATACCGCCAGCGCGTCTGCGCGCACCTTTTCCGAAAGAGGCAAGTGCCCGATGAGATGCTCGATCTCATGCATGTCAGAATGGTGGTGATACTCGTGTTGGTGACAGTGATCGTGGTCATGTTCGTGCTCACGCTCATGGTCAAGGTCGTCGTCGTGACCTGCATCAACACTCGTCTCTTCCTCACCGTTCACTGTCACCATAACATGGGCGCCCGTGATGCCGCATTTCACGGATGGTTCGGCAACGGCCCGTACGCCTGGGATTTCTAGCGAGTTGAACCGCCTCAGAAAATCGTCCGGGTCCGGATGCAGTTCCAGAAGGGCAGCCATCAGCATGTCCCCGGCGGCCCCCATATTGCAGTCCAGGTAGATCGTTTTCACTTTGACCCCTCCATGTGGTTGATCATGCTGGCCAGGTATCCCGCACCGAATCCATTGTCGATGTTCACCACGCTCACCCCGCTGGCGCAGGAATTGAGCATGGAGAGAAGGGCCGAAAGCCCGTTGAACGACGCACCGTAGCCAACACTGGTCGGCACCCCAATCACAGGGCAGTCGACAAGGCCGCCGATGACACTGGCCAAGGCGCCTTCCATTCCCGCAATGGCGATGACCACCTTGGCGCTCATGATCTCATCCAGGTGGGCAAGAAGCCGATGAAGCCCCGCCACACCAACATCGTAGATGCGAACAACGGTATTGCCCAGTGCCTCGGCGGTAAGGGCCGCTTCCTCCGCCACTGGCATATCGCTGGTGCCTCCGGTGGCTACTACGATCTTCCCGATTCCATCTGGAACTGGAAGCTCGCCGACCACACCCATACGGGCTATCTCGTGGTAATGCAAGGGATGGCTGGTTCCCAGCACACCTGCCGCCTCAGGAGATAGCCTGGTGATCAGGATAGTCCTCTCTTCTTGGGCCAGCATCGCCGATGCAATCTGGGAAATCTGCTCCGGCGTCTTGCCTGCGCCATAGATCACCTCCGCCACTCCCTGCCGCAACGCGCGGTGATGGTCAAGCTTGGCAAAGCCAATATCCTCAAAGGGTTGCATCTTCAGCTTCAGCACAGCATCGGCGACTGACAGTTCCCCGCCCTGCACCAGTTCAAGTATGCGGCGAATCTCACTCTGGCTCATTTCTGCTTCTCCTTCGACTGCCGACCGGCCATATCCAGCAACACAGCGGAGAAATCGGGCGTCAGCGCCTTCGCAATTGCCTCCCTCAGTATCAGTGCGGCGTGCATCTGCGCCGGCGCCAGCTCAAGCCGGGCGGCCTCTCCCAGCAGACGCACTCGAAAGTCCGTAAACCCCATCTCGAACAGAGCATCCTCCGCTCGTTCCACCCGCGCTAGCAGTTCTGCTGTAATAGGCACTCCGGTAGGAACGCGAGTGGCAAGGCAGGCGTAGGCGGGCTTATCCCAGTTAGACAGCCCCGCCTCTTTGGCCAGTCGCCTTACTTCGCTTTTGGTGATACCGCACTCCCGCAGGGGGGATCGCACGGACAGTTCGCACAGGGCCCGCATGCCTGGACGGTCGCCAGCCTCGTCGGAGGCATTGGCGCCGTCGATCAGCATCGAATAGCCATCGGCCGCTGCCTGCTTTCGCAGTAATCCGAAGAGAGCGGACTTGCAATAGTAGCAGCGGTCGGCGGGGTTCGTCGCTACATTGGGGACAGAGAGAATATCGTGGTGGACTACGGTCACAGTCGTGCCGAGCCGCGCTGCAAAGCGCAGAGCGCCATCCAGTTCAGACTGGGGCTGAAAGGCGGTCTTGACGTAATATGGCCGTATCTCCGCACCATAGTGCAGACCCGCATGGAGAAGGTAGGATGAGTCAACCCCGCCTGAGAAGGCGAGCGCAACTCGAGGGTTCTCGCGAAAGAAGGCCTGCTGTTCCATTCAGCGCCCTCCTTGATATGATAATGGGATCGCTTCGACACCGCAGTCGTCCATCGTTTTTTCGTCGTAGAGTAGTTCGGAAGAGGGTCCGTCCGCGAAAATCCTTCCGCTCTTCAGCAGAATCGCGCGGTCACAGACCTGGGCCGCGAAGGGGATGTCGTGCGTCGCAATCAGCTTAGTGTGCGGGAGCTTTCCAAGCAGCTTGATCAGGTTCCTCCTTGCCTTAGGATCAAGAAAGGCAGTCGGTTCGTCAAACAACATGACCGTCGGCTCCATCACGAGAACAGTCGCAATCGCGGCCGTCCTTTTCTCTCCCGCGGACAGTTTCAAGGAAGACCTCTGCTTCAAGTGGGCGATGCGCAACTCCTGCAATCCGCAGTCTACACGCTGTTCGATCTCCGTCTCCGCAATACCGTAGTTCCGCAGTCCGAAAGCTACATCGTCGTAGATCGTCGGCATGAACAGCTGGTCGTCGGGGTTCTGAAACACCACACCCACTAGCCGGCGGACTTCGCCGATAGTCTCCCTGCAAAGACGCACGTCACCAACGGCGACATCGCCTTTTGACGGGATAACGCCGACCAGAGATAGGATCAAGGACGTCTTGCCCGCGCCGTTTGCACCTATCAGGGCAGCCGTTTCGCCATCCGTAAGAGAGAAACTGATATCGTCGATAGCCTTCGTGCCGTCTGGATAGACCACCGACAGGTTCTGTACATCGATCACAGCAGCACCGTTCCAATCCATCGGGAGAGCCCGCCTGGTATGTTGACGAAGCGAAGCAGCAGCGACAGCCCGCATGTAATCGCGAGAAAACAGTAATCCGCCGTCTTCATTGGAGCGCTGATTACGCATCCGTCTTTCAGTGCATATCCCCGGCATTTCATAGCGCTGTAAACCCGCTCCGCTCTGTCAAAGCTTCGCAGAAGCAATTGCCCTACAAAACTGCCCATATGTTTCATCTGCAGTCCCTTGTCCGAATTGCCGCGTAGCTGGTACGCGGTGTACATTGAGGTTGCTTCTTCAATCAGTGCTCCGACATAACGATAAGTCATCTCGAGAAGAGTCATGAACAACTGCGGTGTCTTCATCCGTCGCATCTGCGCAGTGAGTTCGGTGAAAGGCGTCACCGAAACAAGAATCAGGACTCCGACCACACAAAGGAGAGTGCGGAACACCAGTGTAAACAGGAAGACGATACCGCGGCTCACCACAACACCGTAGAGGATGAGCATAGGTGCACGATCGAGGACCACATTGGAAAGCCCGACGAACAGGCAAAACGGCATGGCCAGCATCGCTCGCTTCAGCATGAGGGAATAGGGGATTTCCGCGAGCGCCATCATAATTGCTGGGTAGAACGCATATGGAGCCAGTCTTTCAAAATCGTACTTGCCCAAAGAAGCTACAGTGACAATGAAGACGAACGTGGATGCTATCTTGACGGACGGATGCAAGGCATGGACACACGTATGCTTCCCAGAGAGCTGCTCCAAGGAGTAGATTTCGCTGACCTTGCTCTGAATACTCGCCATAGCACTGACCCCCAGGTCGTCCCCGTACTGAAAATGCCGGGGATCTCATGCTCGGAGTTCGTCTAGACCGTTGCTTCAGTCTTACCCTTTCTCCCCTTTGATTTTGAGATCACAAAACCGGCAAGGCCAGCGAGCAGGAGGGTCATGGCACTCCCCACGATTCCCGCGACGGTGGCGCCTGTTGCAGATCCGTCTTCGCCGGCGGAAGCATAGTCATAATCGGGCATGAAGGCTGTGCTCTCCTGAATCGCCGCTGCGCTATCAAAGATGCCTCCTTTTGCTTCCAGTTCGGTCGTTCCCGCAACCTTCTCCATCGACCATTCAAGACCGTCGGGATAGGCGGAAGCGAATATGGACAGGAGCCCACCCACGACAAGAGTGACGGCAGCCAGCGCCACAAGAACCTTCTTCATCGGCACGCCGGCGTCGATACGGGTTCTGTTCTCGGCACTCTCCAATATCTCCGGACGCATGCTGTGAACAAAACCAAGGACACCTGCGGTCACGATTCCTTCAACCAACCCGATTGCCAGGTGAATCGGCAGCATCATCAGGGCAAACGTGGAGAACGGGAGCTCGCTGATCCCAGACAGTAGGGTCTCAAGCACCACGCAAAACGCACCGAGCTGCAAACTGACTACGACCGAGACAATCGACGCGATGGTAATGTTCCTCGATGTCATTCCCTTTCTAACGATGGGCCTGAAGATGAGCGGGTAGACCATAAGACATGGTATGACACCCATGTTGAAGATATTGCAGCCTAGGGCCAGTAACCCACCGTCAGCAAAGAACAAGCACTGGATGATCAACACCGCTGCGATTGTAAGAAGCGCCGGGAAGCCGCCAAGCAGCGCAGCCAGCAGAATGCCTCCCCCGATATGCCCGCTTGACCCTGTCGCAGGGATCGTGAAGTTGATCATCTGTGCAGCAAACATAAAGGCCCCGGTGACAGCCATGACGGGAATCTTCTTCTCGCAGAGATCATCCTTCTTGATCTGCGCGGTTGAATGGGCGAGCGCACCAATGCTGACTGCGCACATTGCCGTTCCTACCGCGGGAGACAACAGCGCGTCTGCCATGTGCATGGAACATTCCTCCTCAGAAAACAGAATTGCCATAAAGGCATCCTGTCCCTTCAGTGACAGAAAATCGCCTTCATGGCAATCATGTCTCATCATTCAACTCAGAATTCGGGCAATCGGCACCTTCATGGTGTCGCCATCTAGGCTAGTATAGCACACAAGCGCTGGCTCGTCAGCAGATGCTGCTCCTTGCTCCTCACACTCTGCCCGGCCATTGCTCGTTGATCTGTTCAATCACGCACTGAATCAGCTTGCCGACTGACAAGTCCGGCACGCCGACCACAACATTGCCGCAGTGATTCACCGGTATCAAGATTCTTCTCGCGCAACTCTGCCCCACAGCAACGGCCATCGCTGGTGTGATCTCTCCGCAAAGCGAATCGGCGATGACTATGCCGATGGGGCCGATGATGATATCGGCGCTTCTACAACCCACAATCACGGCGTTTTCGCCCGTTGCAGCATTATCGGCGCCAGCTCTCAGCATAGCAGACGTTGCAATGCTGTTAGTCCCGACTGCTGTAATGACGGCATCGGCGCAGTTCGCCCTGATGCCAGCGACCAACTGCTTACCGATGCCACCGCCCTGTCCATCAATGATCGTAATGCGCAGTTTCTTTCCTGTATCCTCCATAGAACCGCTCCCACCTACTGCATTATTGTGCGTGTTCGCTTTGGCAGGCTGATTCCCTGCAGCGCTGTGCGGCATGGCGCGTTTACATGCGGAACGTGGTCTCGATGGCACTTTCTCAGCCCTATCGTAGTCAAAGAGCGTGCCGTCTGCATCCAGAAGCACGGAGTTTGGAGATCTCAGGGCTTCCACTGGGTGAACACGTCACTGACGCGTTGCTCATATGTTGTGTTTTTGCCCCTGCCACGTTTAGAGATCAGCTGTCTGTCGGCAAGAGCATTAAGCACACGGATGGTTCGGCTCTGCGAGAGTCCGATAGCCTCTTCTATCTCTCTTCTTGAAGCGCTATCGCGTCCTATCAAATAGCCCATGACTCTGCGCTCAGTATCCGAAAGGCCGTCATCATCAACGGAAACCTCGCGACGGAAATTCGTATTGGGCAGCGTTATCTTGAAGGCATTGTCTGAGATCTCGATAGCCGGCTGTGCCTTTTGCACATGATAGCACTCCATGATTTGAGGATGCTGCCGCTGCCTTCAAAAACGGTGACCTTCCGTATGCTGGTTTCAGCCACATGCCTTGCGGGGCGTTTGTGGGAAACTCGTAGTCCGACTCGCTATCATAGTCGTTTTCATATCCCCATTCGCCTTCATCGGACCACTCGTTCTCTTCCCAATCGCCCTGATCAGGCGTGGAATCGCTGAACGTGTCACCACCGAAGGCGTCAGCTAGCGCCTCCGGGTGATACTGCAAGGCGAACGTGAGGCCGCCGTAGAAGCATCAGATGGACATTCCCTCATTTTGTCGAGGCTGGTTGAGTGTACGACAATAGGCCTGTATGGTCGGGCAGCGGTCCTCGTACGGGCAATGCGGGAAGAGCAGGCTGCTGTCGGCGTAATCGAATGGTTCCACTTTGAGCTGGCCTCTGCGGCGACCATGGAGAGGACTTGCGTACCCGAGCACGTGATTCTCCATGAAGCTCGACCCTGGGCAAACGACACAAGATGACCCGAAAAGGTGGGCCATAGGGCACAGGAGGCGATCGCGAAACGGCGAACAGACAACTTGGCATGCTCGGCGAAGATGCCACAAGCGAAGCCTTCAAAAACCCAGGAGCGGCTTTGGCAAAGCGGCACATTCGCACAAACAAAAGAAGAGCAGCTCCGGTTGCTCAAACCTGCGCTCTGCATGGCTGCTATTCTCTGGGAACGTGGCTTTTGATCGCTTCAAAGCTCTCTGCGCTGATGACGTGCTCAATACGGCAGGCGTCTTCCACCGCTGTTTTCCTGTCAACGCCCAGAAACACAAGCCAATCGGAGAGCAATGTGTGACGCTCATAGATGGTTTCCGCGATGGAGCGCCCCTTGTCGGTCAGGGTGATGTAACCATCACTATCCATTTCTATACATCCGGTTTCGCGCAAGTTCTTCATGGCAACGCTGACGCTGGGCTTGCTAAAAGCAAGTTCGTTTACGATATCAATCGAGCGAACAGAGCCGCTTCGATGGCTTAGGACCAAAATGGTTTCCAGATAGTTTTCCGCTGATGCCCGTATTCTCAATGAGCCGCCTCCCGCTCAAGTTGCTTTCAACTAACCGCAGAATAGCACATTCGCCTTTCAAATTCAATTTTCAAATAATGCTAAACCAGTCCTGAAGGAGCATTGACAAAAGGGTTAGGCAGTGCTAACCTAGTACTCAGTTAGGGACCACAAACCGCTAATTTCTGGGCACGGGTTAGTCTAGACTTACCGCGACAAGAAACGAGGGGGTTGTCATGATGCCTCTGACAATAGCAAGAAGCGGGGAAACAAACTACATCAAGAAGATTACCGGACAGGACGATGTGCGCCAGCGCCTCGCGGAACTCGGATTTGTGGTGGGGGAATGCGTCACCGTCGTGAGCGAGATCGGCGGGAACATGATTCTGAGCATCAAGGGCACTCGAGTGGCTCTGGACAAAAGCATGACCAATCGGATCATGGTATAAGGGAGGAACGAACAGTGAGAACACTCAGGGACGTCAAGGTCGGAGAGACCGCAACGGTAGTGAAACTGCACGGCGAGGGTGCGGTCAAGCGTCGCATCATGGACATGGGCATCACCAAGGGCGTGTCGGTGTTTGTGCGCAAGGTGGCGCCTTTGGGCGACCCCGTGGAGGTCAATATCCGGGAATACGAGCTTTCGCTCCGCAAGGCGGACTGCGAAATGGTTGAGGTGGAGTAATCCGACGGCAGCCCGGGGGCTGCCCTAAAAAGCCGCGTTAGTTAGGTCAACCTAACCTCCACCTCATATGAAGGAGTGAAGAATATGGAAATCAAGATCGCACTTGCCGGAAACCCAAACTGCGGCAAGACGACAATGTTCAACGGCCTAACCGGCAGTACGCAGTATGTGGGCAACTGGCCAGGCGTCACAGTCGAGAAGAAGGAAGGCAAGCTCAAGGGCACAAAGGACGTCGTTATCGAGGATCTGCCAGGCATCTATTCGCTTTCTCCCTACACTTTGGAGGAAGTGATATCGAGAAACTACCTCATCAACGAAAAGCCGGATGTCATCCTCGACATCGTGGACGGCTCCAATATCGAGCGCAACCTGTATCTCACCACTCAGCTTTTGGAGATCGGTCTGCCGATGGTGATCGCCCTTAACATGATGGACATTGTCCGCAAAAGCGGCGACGTAATCAGCATCAAGAAGCTGTCTGAGGCGCTGGGCTGCGAGATCATCGAGACTTCGGCGCTGAAGGGCGAGGGCTCAAGAGCGGCGGCCGAGCGTGCCGCGGAGCTTGCCGTGTCCGGCACGCAGGGCGAGCATCCCCATGTGTTCGGCGGCACGGTGGAGCACGCCATTGCCCACATCGAGGATATCATCAGCGGCGCGGTAGAGCCAAAGCATCTGCGCTGGTTTGCCGTCAAGCTTTTTGAGCGGGACGACAAGGTTATGGAGCAGCTGAAGTTGGGCGCGGATGTGCTGGCAAAGATCGAAAGCGTTGTCAAGGACTGCGAAAAGGAACTGGACGACGACGCAGAGAGCATCATCACCAACGAGCGCTACGCCTATGTAGGCAAGCTGATGAATGCCTGTGTGCAGAAAGGACACAGGAAGGGCAACCTCACCGCTTCAGACAAGATCGACCGGGTCGTCACCAACCGCGTTCTGGCTCTGCCCATCTTTGCAGCGGTCATGTTCGTCGTGTACTACATATCGGTCACCACCATCGGTGATATCGTGACAGGCTTTACTAACGACACCTTGTTTGGCGAGTGGATTATCGGGCCTTTGGGCGAATGGATGAGCAGAATCGGCACGGCTGGCTGGCTCACCGGCCTTATTACTGACGGAATCATCGGCGGCGTGGGTGCGGTGCTGGGCTTTGTACCCCAGATGCTCATACTGTTCTTGATGCTCGCCGTCCTCGAGGACATCGGCTACATGGCGCGTGTGGCGTTCATCATGGACCGCATCTTCCGCAAATTCGGCCTCTCGGGTAAGAGCTTTATCCCCATGCTGATCGGCTCGGGCTGCTCGGTGCCTGGCATTATGGCATCGCGCACCATTGAAAACGACCGCGACCGCAAGATGACCATCATGACAACCTCCTTCATCCCCTGCGGCGCCAAGATGCCCATCGTGGCGCTTATCGCGGGCGCACTGTTCGGCGGCGCGTGGTGGGTTGCGCCCATAGCCTACTTCGTCGGCGTTGCGGCTGTCATCGTATCGGGCATCATGCTCAAGAAGACAAAGATGTTTGCGGGTCAGCCGGCGCCCTTTGTCATGGAGTTGCCCGCTTATCACACACCCTCCGCGGGCAATGTCCTGCGCAGCATGTGGGAGCGGGGCTCGTCCTTCATCAAGAGAGCCGGTACCGTTATCGTGCTTGCCAGCATCGTGATCTGGTTCCTCTCAAGCTTTGGCGCAGTTGACGGCAGCTTCGGCATGGTCGAAGATATGGACTTAAGCATCCTTGCTGTTATCGGCGGCTTTATCGCCCCCATCTTTGCGCCGCTGGGCTTTGGCGCCTGGCAGCCCACCGTTGCGACCATCATGGGCCTCGTTGCCAAAGAGGAGGTCGTCGGCGTGTTCGGCGTGCTTTTCGGTGTGGCGGGCGACGCTCTGGGAATGGTCGAGGAGGGCGCTTTTGAGGGTCTGTCGGCCATCGCGGTACACTTTACCACCCTTTCCGCATTCTCGTTTTTGCTGTTCAACCTGCTCTGCGCCCCCTGCTTTGCTGCCATCGGCGCCATCAAGCGCGAGATGAACAGCGCGAAATGGACATGGTTTGCCATTGGGTACCTCTGTGTATTCGCCTATGTTATCTCGCTGATCGTGTATCAGTTCGGCTTACTCATCACAGGCGCGGGTTTCACGGTTGCCACAGCGGTTGCCATCGCCCTTGCGGCGCTGCTCCTGTTCCAGCTGTTCCGGCCATATAAGGAAGCGCAGAGGCTGACGACGGCTGCTGTTAAGGCGTAGCAGATCGTTGTGCTAATGCCTTTGCGAAGGAGGTCATCGTTATGCTGATGTTCTTGCAGTACAATCTTGCGACGATACTCATCGCAGCACTGCTGGTTTGCGTAGTTGCGCTGGTTATCTGGAAGATCGTGAAGGACAAACGCAGTGGCGCTTCGTGCAATTGCGGCTGTGGCTGCAAGGAGTGCCCAAGCGCCTCGATATGCCATAAGGAACGGTGAGCGCCTACATGTCGTCATCGTACCAAGCGTGGCACAGCTCATGAGCTGCTGCGAAATACTGCTTGCCCAGGGGAATCGCCGTGTTGATGAAAACGAAGTTCTGCCCGTCTCGGCGACCGATGAGCGCAGCCAGGCTTGCATCATCTACTGGGAACCTGAGTGTGATGATACCGGCTTGATCCAGATGGGCAAAGGCCTTCGAGCCCACAGGAGAGCAGTTCCCCAGGCCGAGTTCAGCCCGCTTCAATGGCGCGGCCGCTCATAGCCAGCACATTTGCTTGATTCAGCCTGCTCATGCCCGCTATTCCGATGGAGGAGAGGATCGATCACTCCATTTCTTTCTTACTAGGCGCTCCGCAGGGCGGCTGTCCCTATCAATATGCCCAGGATCCTCCCGCTGGATTTACACCACTGCCTAAGACACTAACTATGGAACAGCTTGTGGCCGCGCAGGATCCTGAAGAGGTGAAGCGGATCGCGCCGTGGCCGAAGCCGTCCGATTTACGTGGGGTGCGGTCCGAGGACATCGAGAGCATGTACGGAATGCCCCCATTTCATTTCTTCTGTCGGTGCACCGCCGTCTCGCGTATGGATGACAACAACGGGCCGGGGTCGGATGGTATAATCAAGATAGGCGAGACGGTGGAGCCGGAGAGCGCGAACCTGACCTCGGATCAGGAGGAATCGCTGAAGGCTTGGAGCGTTTATACGCCGCCGGAGCAGGCGAACAAGATCAATCAAGCGCGGTGGGCGACGATGGGCGAACGGTCTGCCGAACGGCATGCGTGGAAGCATGGCGAGGCCAGAGCTGTCAGTGCTGAAGGCTATGTTCAGCTTGCGCGCGCGGTCATATCGAATCCGGATGATATCCTGGTGTTCAGGCATAAGCTCAGGAACACGGCCCAGATAGCGTTCGGAAAGCGCGGTAACGGCGTGACGGACTGGCTGATTGCGATAGTGGATTCGGAGCTTGGACAGATCATGACGCTATATGGTCTGGATGCGAAAAATCCGCGGACGTATCTCGAGAGAATCGCGGTAGGGCGAGAAGAAGGCGGATGGCTGGAGGTGAGGGTAAGCCATGAGGGAGATCTCGCTGAGTAGGCGAGTCGAGGCATATGCGGCCGGGGTATACCCAGAGTGGGACTCTGGGATGCTCAGCGACGAGTTGATCAGCTGGGGCCTTTTCCACAGAAGCGCGATATACGACAAGCTACCCGAGCTTTCGGCAGAACAGGAGGAACTGGTGCGCGGCGCCGATGTGGCAATGATAGAGCACGCTCCGGAGATAGCCGAGTGGTGCGAAGTCGATCTTCGATGGGCGGAGCGCGAGAGGTACCGCGAGAGATGGCACATCACTCGCGACCAGTGGTGGTGGTGGCTTGACGAGATCGCAGCCGGCACGTACCCGCTGGAGTTGCTGCCCGACTATCTGCACGAGGCGGCGGCGAAGTACCGGAACCAGAGCTGAGGTCGCGCCCCGTGCGGGCGCGTGGGTTGAAACGACATACCCGAAGCCGCGGTGTAAACTGCATCCAACCAATACAGCGCGTTAGGCCGCCAAGGTGAAAGCCAAAGCGGTTTTCTTATACCCAAGACCGGGTTGGGGTGAGCTATGCCGTCGGCCGGGATGGCACGCTCTGGGTGTGGGGACACAATGCTTATGGCCAGCTGAGGAGGGGATTGGGCAGCTTCGTTTTCAAGCCCATCCAGAACCCTGACATTCGGCGCGCGACGATGCCGGTTTGGTTGGCATTGACCGCCTGCGAGACCGGAACCTCAGGAACCGCAGATTCGTTTTCGCGGCTGTGAGCGGCGGGCGAATGGGCGAGCCATTGAGGAACTGGTCGAGCAGTTCACAAGCAACCTCGAAAACCAAGCGATTGAACGCCCAATGGTGCTGAATATGGGTTCTATATACATGTCCGATTCTTCGCATTTGATGATTTCTGACGCACAAAAGAAGGAGTTTCTTCACTCACAGCGAAATGCATCACTCAAAGTAAAATAGAAGCGACGTCAGAATGGGCTCTGGGCCGGCGAACCCGCAGGTTGAGCAGGCTGAGTGGGCCGAGCGGTGAGGGGCCAATCTCGGAGGTGTATCAATGACCGACGCCAATCACATGGGCAGCGATGACGAGGTGTTGCTTGGGGCAGCGATACGCGAGCTGAGAGTGCAAAAGGGCATGACGATCGAGGAATTGGCGGAAGCATCACAGCTCAGTACGGGTTTGATAAGCAAGATCGAACGAGATCTAGGAAACCCATCCATCAGCTCGCTCCGTAGGATCTCTAAAGCGCTCGGCGTTCCTACGGCGTTTTTCTTTGCAAGGGAACCAGGCGCCCATAATGAGCAGGTGTCGCACAACAACAAGCGTGTCTATGCATACCCGCGTTCTCGAGTGTCGTATACTGCCATCGTGTCGCCCGTGTCTGACGATGTCGAGTTCTTCATGATAGAGGCGATGCCTGGGGCTCGCGGAGGAACGGAGGCCGTGTGTCACCAGGGGTTTGAACAAGGCATGGTAGTCGAAGGGTGTCTGGAAGTGACAGTGGGCGACCGAGTCTTCAACCTTGGCCTGCTGGATACCATATCCTTCCCCAGCGCCATTCCTCATATGTGGGCCAACAAAGGACCCGAGAGGTGCAGGTCCATTTGGGCGATCGCTACCAAGCATCCGCTGGCGATGTTTGATTCTGATTCCGCCGGCGGCCCCGGCGGCCCTGGCAGCGCGGGCACAGAGGCAGACACCCAGGTGGCGATTCTGAAGCATTTGACGGAAAGCGAGAGGAATGGGTCATGACATGTCGCGATACTCAAAACACGCACGTTGAACAGGTTCTGAAGCATGCCGCTGAGAATGAGGAACGGTATGTTGACGACCTGAAGGCGCTTCTGCGCATTCCAAGCGTATCCGCCAACCGAAGCGGCGTCTCCGAGTGCGTGGAGTTTCTGTCGGCTCACCTCAGGGGCATGGGCATGACAGTCAACGTCTTCAAAACAGAACGCAATCCGATAATCGTGGGCGAGATTCAGGGGACGTCTCCCAGGACCGTCCTGTTTTACGGGCACTATGATGTGCAGCCGCCTGATCCCATTGAGGCATGGGAACACCCGCCGTTCGCAGTTTGTGAATGCGAAGGCCGCATCTATGCTCGGGGCGCAGTGGACGACAAGGGCAATTTCTTCTGCATCGTAAAGGCCATTCAGAGTTATGTGGAGACGGTTGGGTCTCTTCCATGCACCGTCAAGTTCATCCTTGAGGGTGAGGAGGAGATGGGGAGTGAGAGCATCGCGGACTTCATACCCCAAAACCTCGATTTCCTCAAGTGCGACGACATGGTGTGGTTCGACGGAGGCGTCCATGCGGACGGCCGACCAGAAGTATGCCTTGGCATGAAAGGCATGGTGTATGTAGAGCTCAGCGTGGAATCGGCCACCCGGGATCTGCATTCGGGGAAGGCGCCATTGGTCGATAATGCTGCGTGGCGGCTTGTCTGGGCGCTGCGTTCGTTGTATGGGCCGGATCAGAGAATCGCCATTCCCGGGTTCTACGATGATGTGGTCGGCCCAAGTCCCAGCGATATCAGGCTCATCGCCAATTCTCGTCTGACGGCTGAGGACATTCTGAAGGACTGGACGATACAGCGTCTCCGCGATGGATACGAGGATTTGCGCGGGGAGGAGCTCCTGACGAGGCTGTACTTCGAGCCCACGTGCACCATCTGTGGAATATCAACAGGCTACAGCGGCCCTGGCTCGAAGACTGTCATTCCTCACACTGCCCGGGCCAAGGTTGACTTCCGCCTGGCGCCTAAGCAAGACCCTGACGACATCATCGCCAAGCTCAGGTCACACCTCTGCGAACAGGGGTTCAGCGATATAGAAGTGAGCGTGGATTCGGCCATGGCTGCCTCGAAGAGTGATCCAGACGCGGATATAGTACGCAAGGTGCTCGACGTAATGCGGTCCAATTACGGGGAGCCCGTCGTAAAGCCGATTGTGGAGGGCTCAGGCCCGGGATGCGTGTTTGAGCAGCTTGGGGTTCCCTATGTGTTCGCGAGGCTGGGCCCTGCTGAAGACCGATCCCATTCGCCGAACGAGTACACTACGCGCGAGGCTTACCTGAAGGGAATAGCCACTGTTATTCAGCTGATTGCAGAGTATTCCCGTTAATTCGAGCTCAATCTGAGGGAGGAAGGTTTCCGTGGCTAAGGAGACAGGTTTCAAGATCTACACTTCAATCGAACGACCGGCCAAAGGAATCGTAGAACAGTACCGTGGTTTTGTCGCAGCTAACATATCCGACAGCATGAGCCGCCTCTTCACTATGGACTACCGTGTCGGACCCGTGTACAAGCCCATGAGCAAGCTGTGCGGAACCGCCATCACTGTTCAGGCGAGGCCAGGCGACAACCTCCTTTCGCTGAAGGCGATCGAGATTGCCCAGCCAGGAGATGTGATCGTCATAGCGACACAGGGAGACACATCGCTTTCCGTCTGGGGCGGGTTCATGAGCATGATGGCTGCCAAAAAAGGAATCGCCGGAGTAGTCACTGACGGAGTGATCCGCGATGTGGAGCAATCTCGCGAAACGGGCCTGCCTATCTACGCAGTAGGCGTGACTCCTGCGGCGCCCACCAAGGAAGGCGCCGGCCAGATCAACACCTCAATCTCATGCGGAGGGGTAGTCGTAGAACCAGGCGACATCGTAGTCGGAGACGAAGACGGGGTCGTAGTCGTGCCCAGACGCGAGGCCGAGGCGGTCGTTGAGAAGGTGCGGGAGAGGATAGCCAAGGAAGATGCGTGGCTCAAGATTGTCGAGGGCGGCGGTTTCATCGCCATAGACTCGGCAAGCGAGATCATCGCAGCGAAGAACGCCGAGATCAAATAGGTTTACAGCTTCGCCCTGCAGGTGGTCGCCGGATCGCCAGGTTTGGAGCTGACGCACTAGACACACCAACAAGTTATGAGAAGAGGTTTGTAGGAATGCGTACTTGTGAATTGGCCAAGCTTTCGTGGAAAGAAGCTGAAGAAGCGCTGGCCCAAAAGCCTGTAGTGTTGATCCCCATGGGCGCAGTGGAACCCCATGGTCCACAGCTGCCTCTCGGCACGGACTACATGGTGGCGGAATACGTGGCGCTCGAGGCTGCCATGAAATCGGGGAATGCGCTCGTGACGCCGACGATTCCGTTTGGATACTGTGACGCAGTTAGGGACATACCGGGCGCAATCTCTCTCGATCCCGATACCCTATCAATGGTCGTCGCGGATGTGGTGTCGAACCTCGTCCGGCACGGGGTTGAGAGGATAATCTTCGTAAACAACCACCGTACCAACTCCGTGGCTCTCGACTATGTCGCCCGCAAGCTACGCCGGGAAATGGGCATTGAGATGGCCACATTCTTCCCATGGGGCGTCATCCAGGCATTCTGCCCGCCCATGTATGAGAATTTCGCCGCGGTGTTCGGTCATGGAGCAGAACCTGAGACATCTGTGATGCAGTCCCTGTTCCCCGAGCATGTCCGCATGGACCTCGCCAAGGCTGACCAGTACGGGAATAAGTGGGGGATTCCTGCAAAGAGCACGTCCCAGCTGGACTTCCATGGCACTCCGATAGAGGTGTACTTGCAGTCGCAGGAGATCAGCGAAACCGGCACGAGGGGGAATCCGCTGGAGGCGTCCTCCGATAGGGGAAGAAAGATGGTCGATCAGGTCATTCGGCGCCTGGCTGAATTCATCGAGGCGTTCAAAGAGGCGCCGCTTCCGAACGAGTAGAGGATTCCTGCGAGTTGGTTCTGGGGGCGCGGTAGGGAGAAGGGAGTGAATGGTGAGTGCTGCGATTCGTAGGTAAGCGGATCCTCTGGATGATTCCGTTGCTGCTTGGTGTGACTCTGATGGTCTTCCTGATCCTTCACCTCACCCCGGGCGATCCAGCTGCGCTCATTCTGGGAGATGCGGCTGATCAGCAGACCATAGAGATGCTCCGTCACGAGATGGGACTGGATAGGCCCTTAGTGGTCCAGTATTTCGACTTCGTATGGAAGGCGGTCCGCGGAGACCTGGGAACTTCCACGCATTCAAAGCGGCCTGTTGTCAGCGAGCTCAAAAGTCGCTTGCCTGCCACTCTGGAACTGGCATGCACAGCGCTTCTCCTGGCTGCCGTGGTCGGGATCACTGTGGGAATTGTGTCTGCTGTTAGAAGATACTCTGCGTTCGACCATGCGATGATGCTGACAACTCTGGTGTTTGCGTCGATGCCGTCGTTTTGGTTAGGCCTGATACTGATGTTGGTTTTTTCGGTGCAACTAGGATGGCTGCCTGCTGTGGGAAGAGGTGGGTTCATCCATCTCATACTTCCTGCACTCACCCTGGCGGCGACGCCCGCAGCGCTAATAGCTCGGCTGACACGCTCCAGCATGCTGGATGTGGTGGAAGAGGACTACATCCGCACTGCCCACGCTAAAGGGCTCAGCGAAGAGGTCGTGATCTGGAAACATGCGCTGAAGAACGCGATGATCCCAATCATAACGGTAATCGGGATCCAGTTCGGTGGGATGATGGGCGGATCGGTAGTGATAGAGTCGGTGTTTGCCTGGCCGGGCGTAGGCAAACTGATGGTGGATTCCATATTGACCAAGAACTATCCGGTTGTTCAGGGCGGGCTCCTCATGATGGCTGTCATCGTCAGCCTGATCAACTTGGCCGTCGATGTTACGTATGGGCTGCTCGATCCGAGGATCAGGTACGAGTGATGGCGACGAGAGACAAGGAGCGGGTGACCATGGGTAGTGTAGATCAGAATACTCTGAATGCAGGCGCTCCTGCTGCGCGATCACAGATAAGGGCCTTATGGCGCCGTCTGCTGAGAAACCGTATGGCGGTAATGGGTGGATGCGTCGTGCTGTTCTTCGTTGCTGTGGCTATCTTCGCGCCGCTCATAGCGCCTTACGACCCCAGCAAACCGAGCTTCATGGCTAGGCTGCAGGGGCCGTCGTCAGAGCATTGGCTTGGCACCGACACCCTGGGGCGCGACATGCTCAGCCGGATAATGTACGGAAGCAGATACTCGCTATTGGCCGGGATTGTGAGTGTGGCAATCGCTGCGTTTGCCGGCACACTGCTTGGTCTTCTATCCGGGTATTACGGCGGCTGGGTGGATATGACCATCATGAGGCTGATGGACATGCTGCTGGCGTTTCCGGGCATTCTCCTTGCGATAGCGATCATATCCGTTCTGGGGCGCGGCCTGTTCAACGCCATGGTGTCCGTGGGGTTGTACTCAGTTCCCAGCTTTGCGAGGGTGGTTCGCAGCAGAGTCTTGTCACTGCGGGAACAGGAGTTTGTTGAGAGCGCCAGAGCAATAGGCGATACAGATGGCCGTATACTGTTTCGCCATATTCTTCCTAACATAGCGACTCCAGTTATCATAATGTCGACTATGCGGCTGGGGACTACGATACTAGCTGCGGCGTCCCTCAGTTTCCTGGGCCTCGGCGCGCAGCCCCCGATGCCCGAGTGGGGAGCGATACTGAGCGGCGGACGCGATGTGCTACGAGTGGCGCCTCACATCGCGGCATTCCCTGGCCTGGCGATACTCATGACCGTGGTCGGTTTCAACCTGCTGGGAGACGGGGTTCGCGATGCTTTGGATCCCAAACTCAAGGATAAGTAGAAAGGAGACGAACTAACATGCGTATGCCAACCAAGGATATCTGGACTCTCTGCAAGACCCTACTGGTTCTAGTTGCGGTATCCGCCATGGTCGCTCATGCCCCTGCGACCAGCGCAGACAGTGGACGAATAGTGTACGCGATCGATGTGGACATATCCAACCTGGACCCGATCAATTCCATCGATCCAGGATCTGCTGCAGTGAATCAGCAGATCTACGAACCCCTTGTCAGGATGGGGAGTACTGGCGATATCGAGCCGGTGCTTGCCGAGTCGTGGAACGTTAGCTCCGACAACCTCACATGGTCTTTCAACCTGAGGAAGGGCGTGAAGTTCCAGGACGGAACTGCTTTTGACGCTGCTGCCGTCAAGGCGCATTTCGATCGATTGCTCGACCCGAAGAAAGCCGCCAGAGCACGCGGGGCTTTTGACATGATCAAGAAGGTGGACGTGGCAGCAACCCACACTGTCAAGTTCACTCTCATCAAGCCGTACGCGCCGTTCCTGGCTGTCATGACCGACCTCGGAGGCCTGATCTGCAGCCCAACTGCCGTTAAGAAGTGGGGCGACGACTATCCGTTCCATCCCGTGGGCACCGGCCCATGGGTGTTCAAGGAGTGGATGCCCGCCGACCATACTACACTCACGCCCAGCCCGAACTACTGGGGCGGCAAACCCAAGATCAGCGAGCTCGTGTTCAAACCGGTCTCCGAGCCGAGCGCCCGCGTTATCATGCTCGAGACTGGCCAGGCTGATGTGGCGAACACCATAATGCCTGATGAGATGAAGCGCCTCGAGCGGAGCAAGGATATCGACATTCACAAGGTGCCTGTGCTCAGAGGCTGGTTCATCGGGCTGAACGTGCTCGAGAAGCCCTTCGACGATGTGCGTGTCAGACGGGCCCTCAACTACGCAGTTGATGTCAGCATCATAACTGACGAGATACTGAGGGGAACGGCAAAACCGCTCTCTGCTCCAGTCAACTCCAAAGTATGGGGCTATAGCGGTCAGCCGGATTATGAGTATGACCCGGTGAAGGCGAAGAAGCTGCTGACCGAGGCGGGCTACCCAAGGGGATTCGAAGCCAACCTGTGGGCGCCTGCGTCTGGGGCAGGGTTCATGCCTGAGGTTCCGCAGGCCATACAGGCCATGCTTGGCGAAGTCGGCGTCAAGGTGAAGATCATCCCGTTTGAGATGTCTGCCTTCATCGACAACATCATAAAGAATCCCGCCGAATCCAAGAAGGCCGGAAAGAACATGGTCATGATGGGTATCGGCGCAAGGACTGGAGAGGCAGCCACCATCATGGATGAGTTCTTCAACACGGGTTCGTGGGCGCCTGTCAAATACAACCGCTGCTTCTACAGCAACAAGACTGTGGACAACCTGCTTGACCAGGCTCTTCAGACCTTCGATCAGACGAAGCAGAAGGCGCTCCTGGCCCAAGCGCAGGAGATGGTGTGGAATGATGCACCGTGGATCTTCCTCTACGAGATGATGGGCATCTACGGAGTGAGGAGCAACGTAAAGGGCCTTCAGTGGCTTGCGTCAAACTACATCCTGTTCCACACGGTTCAGAAGTAGATGGGATAACACCTATAGGCGAACACCCGACCTTTCTGGGCTCCGGGTGTTCGTCTCTAGGATGACTTCAGGAGGGTGAGCCTTTTGGGACTGAGAGTGTTCATAAGCGCCGACATCGAGGGCACGGCGGGCGTGGTCAGCTTGCTGCAGTGCGTTCCGGGCGAGTCCGAATACGAGATGGGCAAACGCCTGATGACGTGTGAGGTCAACGCGGCTGTTCAAGGCGCCATCGATGCAGGCGCGAGCCAGGTTGTGGTGTGCGACGCGCATGCCAATATGCAGAATATCCTCCCTGAGCAGCTGCATCCTGAGGCTGAGCTTGTCAGGGGCGCGATCAGAGACTCTCTGCAGATGCAGGGGATCGACGACACCTACGATGCATTACTCGTGACAGGAGCGCACGCGATGGCCGGGACGCACAGGGGAGTGCTGGACCATTCCTGGGTGAGCAGGATGGTCTACAACATCCGAATCGGCGGAGCCACTCTCAATGAACCGTGCCTGAATGCGATCACAGCCGGGTACTACGGAGTCCCGCTGGTGATGGTGAGCGGCGATCGGGCCATGGTTGAGCAGACCCAATCAGTGCTGCCGGATGTCAAGGGGGCAGTGGTCAAAGAGGGGTATAGCCGCTATTGCGCACGCTCGCTCCATCCTGAGCGGGCAAGGGCCCTCATACGCGAAACAGCAAGAGAGGCACTGGGGAATCTCAAGCAGTTCAGGCCAGTGTCGGCGCCTAACCCCCTCTGCATGGAGATTGACTTCTACCGAACCGACATGGCAGACGCAGCCGAACTTGTTCCCGGCGTGAAGCGACTGGGCTCTCGAACCGTCTCGTTCACTGGCGATCCTGAGCAGGTATTCAGAGTTCAGGAACTCGTTTTGTATCGTTTGAAGTACGAGATGTGAGTTAGCCTCTGTGGGAAGGAGCGCCCGCGACATGGACAAACCACTGTTGGAAGTGCGGAACCTCAAAACATGTTTCTACACTGAGGATGGCGTAGTGCCGGCTATAGAGGATGTAAGCTTCTCACTGGGCGAGGGTGAGACTGTCGGGATTGTCGGTGAGAGTGGAAGCGGCAAGAGCGTCACGGCTCTTTCGGTGATGCGGCTCATCCCAAACCCTCCTGGCAGGATCGAAAATGGAGAGATCATCTTCAAAGGAGAGAACCTTCTGGCGAAGCGCATGAACGAGATGCGACGCATCAGGGGCAATGATATCGCCATGATATTCCAGGAGCCGATGACAAGCCTGAACCCTGTCCTCACTGTGGGGGAACAGATAATGGAGGCAATAGCGCTCCATCAGCAGCTTGGAAGGCAAGATGCGAGAGACAAGACCATCCGCATGTTGAGATCGGTGGGAATTCCTTCACCCGAACGCCGTGTGGACGATTATCCGCATCAGATGAGCGGCGGAATGAGGCAGAGGGTGATGATCGCCATGGCGCTTTCGTGTAACCCCGAGCTCTTGATCGCCGACGAACCGACTACGGCTCTAGATGTGACGGTGCAGGCGCAGATCCTCGAACTCATTATGGCGCTCAAAAACGACCTTGGCGCTTCGGTGATGCTGATCACTCACGATCTTGGAGTCGTTGCAGAGACTGCCGACCGTGTCATAGTCATGTATGCTGGAAAGGTCATGGAGAATGCGGGCGTCAAAGAACTGTTCCGAAGGCCTGCTCATCCGTATACCATGGGCCTTCTTGGGTCTATTCCCAAGCTCAATGAGGACCGCGCGAGGCTTCAGTCTATCGATGGCGTAGTTCCGAGCCCCTTCAACATGCCGAAGGGTTGCAGATTCCATCCCCGATGCAGCTCCGCAATGGACGTTTGCCGGAATGAGGAACCCGGGTTCACCAGCATTGCGGATGGCCATAACGTGAGATGCTGGAAGTACGCTTAGGGGCGGCGGAGTGAGGAGGGCCGGAAATGGCAGAAAAGCTTCTTGAGGTAAAGGATCTTGTGAAACACTTTCCCATGAAGAGCAGAGGGATGTTTTCGAAGGGTTCAGGTGTTGTTAAAGCCGTGGATGGCGTGAGCTTCTCTATCCAGGGCGGCGAGACACTGGGCCTTGTTGGAGAGAGCGGTTGTGGGAAGTCGACCACAGGCAGGCTGATACTGCGGCTGATCGAACCTACGTCAGGCAAGGTCGCTTTTGACGGGGTGGATGTGCGCTCGCTTGGCAAGCGAGACCTTCGAGCTTTGCGCAGGGAGATGCAGATTGTGTTCCAGGATCCGTATGCATCGCTCAACCCGAGGATGACCGTGGGGCAGATCATAGGCGAACCATTGGAAGTTCACGGTGTCCCGCACGGCGGCGAGAAGCAAAAGCGTATTCAGGAACTGCTGGATGTAGTGGGCCTTTCCCCATACCATGCAAGTCGATACCCGCACGAGTTTTCGGGAGGGCAGCGCCAGAGAATCGGGATAGCCAGGGCCCTGGCGGTCAACCCCAAGCTGATTGTGTGCGACGAGCCGGTATCGGCCCTCGATGTGTCGATTCAGGCTCAGGTCATCAACCTTCTGCAGGATCTTCAGGCAAATCTGGGGTTGACATACCTATTCATCGCCCACGATCTGAGTGTGGTGAAGCACATAAGCGATCGGGTGGCGGTGATGTACCTCGGAAGACTGGTTGAACTCACCTCCAAGGAGACCCTGTACCGCTCCCCGATGCATCCTTATACCCAGGCTTTGCTCTCTGCCGTGCCGGTGCCAGACCCTGAGCGGAAGAAGCATCGAATCCTGCTTGAGGGGGAGATACCCAGCCCCATCAACCCACCGTCAGGGTGCAGATTCCATCCCAGGTGCCCACACGCCCAGGAGGTATGCTCGGCAGAAGACCCAGTGTTCACCGAGGTTGATGAAGGGCATTTCGTTGCCTGTCACCTTCATGAGGCATGTGAGGGCAAAGAGGGTCGAATTCCTTCAGCTTCGGAAACGAGAGGGGTTTCCTGATCGGTGGAGAAGACCGGCGCCGTGATGCTGCTAGACTCGTCGGTCTGTGTTGCGCTCCCACGGAGCGACTGAATGGAGGACATGGGCATACCATTAGTGGCAGGAGGTGGGCGCAAGTGAGTATTGGAAAGAACGGGTCTGTTAGGTTCTTGCACGTTGCGAAAAACTCGAGTGAATCCGTGCTTGAGGTCCGTGAAGGGATGATCGGTCGTAACGAGCGCCTTTGCGAAGATCATGAGGTGCAGGGCCCTGAAGAGGAGCTTGTGTGGAAGATATCAACGCCTCCCCCGAATGTACGCTACATTGAGCTCAACTCGGAAACCTCCTCCGATGCGCTCCTTGAGGTAATGATGAGCTAGGCGAGTGTTTCGGACGCCAGCAGGGAGAGTTGGAGCTGATGGCATCTCTGGGTCTGCTGGTCGCGGCCGAAGCAGAGCTAGGGAAGGACTACTGGACCCGTGTCTGTAGGGGGAAGAAAGATGATCTGAGCAGGTATTTCCGCGAAGTATGCAAGCTAAGGGGCAAGAGAGTATCGCTTGAAAAGCACATCTTGGCAGGGTGGAATGCCCTGGCAAAGCGATTCATAGGATCTAGTCACCCTCAGCAGGGTACCTGCGAGAGGCGGACTTCTGCGCACAGTCCCAGACCCGCACGAATGCCCTGCCGTTTCTCATTTTTGAGCGATAACCCGCCTCAGATCCCATGTTCAGCGCCCTTGGGCGTTCAATCGCTCGGTTTTCGCTGCAGCCCTGAGCTCGTTAGATAGTCTGTACCTGGGGCATTGCCTTGGCATTGCCTTGGCATCGCGGAAGGCAACGTCTTGCACGCCGTCTACAGCCGCTGATGCGGCTCCGTGGTTCTCAAGATTCCGGTCCCGCAGGCTTTCAATGTCGTCCAAACCGGCATTGTCGCGCGCTCAATGCCACTCAGTTGGACATTGACCACGGGGTCAGTGTCCAATTGGTCGACATTGACGGTCCGACTCCCGCGGTCGAGGTTCGCGCAGATTCCATGACGCGCGCGGGCGATTTCAGAAAACACGTCTAGCTGCAAGCCAGCCGCGCCACATTATGTCATGATCCCGCTCTCTCGCGCGCAGTGTCGCCAATTTCGCCGGAACGCGCGTTTGGAGGATCTCAATGCTGGTTTCATCGACATCGCGGGCGTCTCAATGCTGGTTTCATCGACAGTATCGTTCCAGCGACGAGCAAGGCGTTATGCTGAAGCCACTGATGAGGAGTTGCCGCTCCCGGGCAAAAGGACAACAAAACGGCCTACAGCACGGACGATCCTGGATTCGTTTGATGCTGTCATCTTTGTTCAGCTTCCCGATGGCAGTCGGCTGCTTTCCGAATCAAAGCCGTTCCCGGACAAGATGCTCCGGACCCTCGGAGTATCGCACTATCGCCGTCGGTCTGCATAACAATTCCGCAAGAAAACCGCTTCCTCTGAAAACCAAGCGACTCAAGGCTCGAGGGTGCTGAATATGGGTCAGATTCTCATGCGTGGGGGATTTCCGGCGATTCCTTCCCATTAATGAGAATTCGACTCCGCGTCTTTTTGTTTGCCTACGCGGTCTCGAATGTGAGATATGTACCGCCAGATTCAACAGCATGTCTCGAACCAAAGCAGCCGAGAGGATAGGGTGTAAGCAGCAGCCATCAATATGGTGGATGTCGAATCGAAATTGTGAGAGGTGTGCGGGGCAGTTTGCAGAACCATTGGATAGACGAGTCAATTCGCGGCGAGGGCTATGGAAGCAGGTTAGTGTCGGCCACCTAAGAAACTGCATGAGATAGGGGCTGTGCAGTGATCTGGCTTAACACTTTTGGTTTTCAGGCCCCTGGGTTCTACGCGAAACTCGGATATGAGCAGTTTGGCATGCTCGAGAAATGCCTGAATGGTTCCAGCCAGCATTTCTTCAGGAAATGCCTCTCTCCCGGCAAGGCAGAGGTCTACGTGCCGGGCATGGATAGCCCCGCATCTCTGAACGTCGGTTAAACTGCCGAAGGAATGCCAATATACCTCAACGTATTCTCGTCGGCCCCGTACGAGGGCGACCCCACAGCCGTGGGCATTGATGAGATTCGCATGGAGTGCTGCACGGGATAATCAAGGATCGACGCAGGAATGATATTGCACAAAGGAGTGAAAGCTATGAACTATGAGGTAGTAACGGACTCATCCGCCGACCTCACAGACGACATGATTGAGAAATACAGCATTCATATTCTTTCCCTCGTTTACAGAATCGGCGGGGAAGAGTTCCACAGCTACGTTAAGGGGCAGAAGACGGATCACAAGCGGTTCTATGATAGGCTGAGAAAAGGAGAGCTCGCCGAGACCTCTCTGATAAGCGTGGAACAATGCCAGCATACGTTCGAGAGCATTCTCAAGCAAGGCAAGGACCTTCTTTACATAGGCGTCTCATCGGCGCTCAGTGGTAGTTACAACGCCGCCGCCATGGTGGCAAGTCATCTACGGGAGGCCTATCCAGATCGCAGAGTATATACTGTCGACTCCCTCTCGGCTTCCTTGGGCGAGGGGCTGTTAGTGTATTACGCTGCGGAGCAGAGGCTCGCAGGCAAATCCATCGACGAGGTAAACGCCTGGCTCCTTGCAAACAGGCTTCACCTGTGCCATTGGTTCACAGTTGATGACCTCTTCCATCTGAAGAGGGGCGGGAGGATATCTGCAACCACTGCATTGCTGGGCACGATGCTTTCGGTCAAGCCGGTAATGCATGTTGATGATGAGGGCAGGCTTGTTCCTGTTGGCAAGGTGCGGGGCAGGCGAAGATCACTTGAGGCGCTTGCAGATGAGATGCAGAAGACCTGCATAAACCCGACTGAGCAGGTTGTGTTCATATCCCACGGCGACAGCATTGAGGATGCTCAGTATGTTGAGAAACTGGTTAGAGAGCGGCTCGGTGTAAAGGATACTCTGATAAACTATGTCGATCCTGTCATAGGTGCGCACTCGGGTCCCGGCACTATTGCGTTGTTCTTCCTTGGCGCCAGGAGGTGAGGGTGTTGCCACACCCTCTGAACAAGGGTGGGAAACTCGTATTCGGCTGGCTCGACAATCTGGAGAACGTGCGCCGGCGACGTGAGGTTCACTATCTTTTCAGTGCGGGCGCGTCAGAACGTTGCCGCTGCCGCCTGGACTGCTGCTTCCAACGCCGTGATCACGCAGCCTTCTGACGTGTTCGGAATACCCCTTCGTCTGCTGGTTTGTTGCCCGGGCTATAGCCATTTTCACCCTAATCGATGCTAATCCAAATGATCTAATATGCCGACATAATGCTAAGAAGGCTGTATCCTTCTACCAGTGCAGATCTGGGGGTTGGTGTGCGTGAGATTCGGATTCTCGGCCAAGCTTACTCTGGTGCTTGTTGTCGTGGCCATTGGAGTCTCGTCGACCATAGGCATGATGTCGGTTGTCACCATAAGAAATGACGTAACATCGCTGGTGAACACCAGAGTCAAACGGGATTTGGCGACGGTGAGGGACATCATCGACCAGAAGCATCCTGGCCAATGGTCTCTTCAGGGCGACCAGATTCTCAAGGGCGTTCACGTAATGAACGAGGACTACGAGTTGATAGATGAGATTGGACGTCTCACTGGAAACACTGTTACGGTGTTCAGGAAGGACACCAGGGTGTGCACAAATGTCCTAACGTCCGAAGGCAAGAGAGCGGTCGGCACCAGTTCATCACAGAATGTGGCGGACGCTGTTCTGAAGCGCGGCGGGGACTACGTGGGCCGAGCCAATGTGGTGGGGCAATGGTATCAAACGGCATATGAGCCGGTGCGGGACAGCCGTGGGGACATCATAGGCATGCTGTATACAGGAACGCCGAGCAGGAGCTACGATAGCCTGGTCGAAGGCTACACGCGGAAGCTGCTCATAGCAGTGGCAGTGGCAATAGCGGCAGTAGTGCCGATTGCCTTCATGGCATCGGCCTTGATGACCAAGCCCATCCGGGAGATAGTCAGGGTCGTGGGGAGTGCGGCTCAGGGCGACCTGAGAAACGACGCAGCAGTGATCTCTCGAGATGAATTCGCCGACCTGACCCGGACATTCAACTCCATGCTGGGCAAATGGAGAGCCATGATCAACAGTATCATGGCTGTAAGCAATGAGCTCGAACGTGGAGCGCAGACCCTAATGCTTGGCGCCGAAGAGCAATTGCGCCTCACTGGCCAGGTGCAGAAGGCATTCTCCGAAGTATCTAGAGGCGCTCACGCCCAGAACACTCAGATGAACGCGGCCAAGCTCTCCATTGATCAGCTTTCATCGGCAATAGCTCAGATAGCGACAGGCGTTCAGGATCAGACCGCGACTGTCGCGAGCGCGAGCGACGTGTCCAACTCCATGCTTGAAGAGGCGCGCGAGGCCGCCACAGTGGTTGCTACGGTGAGGGAGGCCGCCGAGGAATCGAGGCAGGCCGCCGCAAGCGGCTACAAGTCCATTGAAGCGGTTATTGCCGGCATGCCCAAGCTGGAAGCCGGATTCAACTCCACTCTGGAGAGCGTCTCACATCTGGATGAGGGCTCCAAGCGGATCGGGCTCATAGTTGAAGCCATCGGCGACATCGCCGATCAGACCAATCTGCTGGCGCTCAATGCTGCCATAGAAGCCGCGCGAGCCGGCGAGCACGGTCGCGGCTTCGCCGTCGTGGCCGATGAGGTTCGTAAGCTAGCAGAGCGCTCCAGCCGATCGGTCGGTGAGATCAGCACCATTATCATGGAGTTGTCGCAGGCTATCACAGTGACGATCAAGGCCGTTAAAAACAACAACTCTCTGGTCAGCCGGAGCAGCCAGATGGCGGAAGAAGCTAGTCAGATGCTGAATTCGATAACCTCCGCTTCAGAAAGAGCAGCGGCGGCGGCTTCATCGCTGATTGGCGTGGCCGATGCCCTCCGGGAACGGAGCCAGCGCGTTGGCGATGCCATGACCGGCCTTGCCGCCATATCCGAAGAGAACAGCGCTTCGGTGGAGGAAGTCTCTGCAAGCACCGGCGAGATCACGTCCGCCATAGGCCAAGTGGCAAAGGTAACAGCTGATAACAGCGAGCACGCCTCCTCTGTGGAAGAGTCGGCCAGAGCACAGAATGACTCGATTGAGAGCGTGAGAGGGTCGGCCAAGATGCTGTCAAGCTCAGCTCAAAAGCTAAATGAGCTGGTATCGTATTTCGCGACCGCATAGAGGGTTGATATCCAAACGAACAGCGCGCCCGACCTCTTATCCTTGTTTGCATTCACACTCATCGCGGCGGTAAGGGACCACTCGATTCTTCCCTAACTTCTTCGCTTCATAGAGCGCCGCGTCGGCATCTCCTACAAGGCGCTCGGCCTCAAAGCCGGGGCCAGTCATCTCCCCAGCCACCCCTACGCTCACGGTGACTCGAATCGTGTGGTTTTCATACACCATCTCGATATCGGAGATCTTTTCACGCAGCCTTTCCGCCAGCGCCACTGCGGCGTCGAGCCCTATACCAGGCGCGATTACGATGAACTCCTCGCCGCCGTACCGAGCAAGAATGTCCTGACTCCGTAAGCTCGTTTTCAGTATCGACGCGATTTCCCGTAGGACCATGTCGCCAGCGCTGTGCCCGTGTTCGTCATTTACTGGCTTGAAGTCGTCGATATCTATCATGATTGCGCACACGAGCAGGCCGCTTACGCACCGTTTCTTCAGCTCTTTCACCTGGGAGTGGAGCGATCTGCGATTCGCAATGTGGGTGAGCGAATCTAGGTTGGCGAGTTTCCTCACAGCCTGCAGCGTTCTCATCTCGTTGGTTATGTCGGTCATAATGAGATACTTCGCCAGAGCTCTGTTCCCTCTGCCCAGGATGGTATGGACGCTTGCTCTATATGCGCGGCTAGAACCATCCTTCAGCGCGATATTGGCGTGATCGTCTGAATGGGTCATCACGAATTCAAGGATTTCGGGATAGTCACTGAATACCGTGGATAGATGCTCGCCCAAGTGGTCTCTGCTGGCGCAGAAAAGCAGCTGATTCAAGGACGGGTTGTGGTCGACGATCCGATTGTTCTTGCTAATGATGACTACAATGTCATTCATGCTGTCGATCACTCGGCGTTGAGCCAGCGGGACCACGTTAAACAGCTGGTTGCCGTTCAGCCCATGAACTAGCAGCGCGCTCATGACAAGTAGATAACATGGAGCCAGATCAGTGTCGTAGGGGCTGAGCCCCAGCAGATAGATGAGACTGCCTATCGCCGGGGCCAGAAAACTCATGAGATACACCCGGTACTGCGGTTTCAAGTCAGCCGGCGCCTTGGCTATCGCCCTGGCTAGAATCGTGATGCCCACCGCAAAGCAAAGCTCGACGTAAACCACAAACACCTTGTACCATATGCCTGGTGTCACACGCATTATGGTGAGCGCCCCCACCTTGGTGAGCGCAAGATCGGCATAGTACAAGTGGTGAAGGTTGTTGGTGTGCACCAGTATCACAGTCAACAGGGAGAAGAAGAGCATTCCCCAGGCTATGCGCTTGTCGAATCGCCTATCGTTCCCGGTAAGTTCGATGATTGCGAGGATGCCGAAGAAAGACTGGAACGCAATGCCTAAGTACTCGATTTTGATGAATATGAAAGCCATCTCCACGGTGCTGGCAGTGAGCTCAAAGGCATAGCCAAAGGAGTGCAGGGCCGCTGCAAGCGCGAACCCTGAAAACCATAGGTTCTTTCCTCGTCTGCCTTCGAGCAGCACATAAATGCCGATGCTCGACAGGATCATCCCAGAGACGAATGTGGCTCCGATCATGGAGTATTCCATCCGGCACGCCCCCTAAACGATCTTACCTTCTTCCGGGGTAAGTGCAAGTTGCGAGCGAAACCAAGGTGAGCGAAGTAAAAAGGCGCTCTGGTGCACCGACAACCGGAGCGCCGTGCTTTACCACGCGCTGCCTCTGTAGTCATCCACACACGAGAGGTGCAATGGGGGGCGGGTGCAACGCTACTGCCTTGGAGTTGCCTTATTCCCAACTGAAGATCCAGGGTGAATACGGCCAAGCTCGGTCTCCAGTCAACCGGATCATCTTCCCTCTGCGTATTCCTTCCAGGGACTTTCAGTTCTATAGTAACAGAAAAACGTTCCACGCAGGAGTTGCTACTACTCCACGGTGGACGATTACCCCTGGCTGCTATCATCCAATACTCCACGTGTGGAGGGATGCTCAATGAAAATGAAGGTGATTGTGCCAGTAGCCACATCCGCATGGAATGATGAGATCGGGACGCTCTGCTCGACTGTGGCAAGCTCCCTAACGACCATCGACGTCTCAAACATAGATAAGGGACCCACCTCGCTAGAGTGCGAGTATGATGAGGCGATGGCCGCTCCTCACTTGATGGCGAGTCTGAAGACGGCTGAGTGTCAGGGTTATGACGCAGCGCTCATTTACTGTTTCGGAAACCTGGGCCTACTTGCGGGAAAGGAACTGCTCAGAATACCGGTGTTGGCAATCGGAGAGCCTGCTATGGCAGTAGCAACCACCATTGGCGAGCGAATTGGGATCATCTCCACGCTTCATTATGCACGGAGGAATCGCCGGCGAGTTCAACTATTCGGCAGCTCGAAGATTGTCAGAGTAAGTCCCTTGAGCATTCCGGTCATGGGACTGACGGACAGGCCTTGATTAGAGATCGCGCATTGGCTGTGGCACAGGATATGGCTGAGAAGGACGATGTGGGTACAATCATACTTGGCTGTGGCGTGATGCTGGGGGTCGATGAGTTGATTGAGAAGGAGGCGGGGGTGCCCGTTGTTGTTCCCGGCAAGGCTGGAGTAGTCATGGCCGAGGGGATTGCACGGCTCGGATTGGCTCAGAGTAAACGCGCCTTTGCGTCTCCGCCGCCCAAGGAGCATATATCCTGATGAGCGTCCAGTCGCAGCACGCAGAAGCAAGCCCGGTCGCTCAGGCACTCCGCGCTTTCTTCACGGCAACTGTGACTCCGTCTCCGATTGGTGTCCACATACAGGAATCGGTAACCGCCTGACAGGAACCTAACCGCGGCGTGATACAAAGGGACGAAGGCGAGCAGCATCACAGTCAGACGCGCGTTCATGGTGATCGCGAGCGCGCCGACGAATTCTACCACAGAGACGAGGATCTTGGATGTGTTCGCGCTGAACAGCATGCCGACGGCCGAGACCTCCCCGAGTTGCGCCGTCAGGTAACCTGTCTGTCGCTGCTTGAGGAATTCCACGCAGCAAGCTTGCCGAGAAGGGCCAGATCGCCGCGGAGAATAGCGTCGTCGACGATGCGCTTCGTCACGAGCGGCGGAAGCAGGGCAATGCCCGCTACGATCAGCATGAGGAGGATCCCGACTACTCCTGTTGGCCGCCGTGGCAACCATCGTGCGCACGCGCGCGCACAGTTGGCTAATTCGATGAAACCATGCTGATACCTTCCATTTCGGCTCAGTTGCCTGCCTATTCTGTGTTCGAATGTATATTTGCACTGACGGGTGAGCTGCTAACTTGGTCTCTCTTGATGGCTCCGGAGCAGATTAATGCCACCTTGGCACATGCAGGGCCAATCAACTCGTATAGGACCGAAGAGGATAATGTGATTGTCATCATCACATTTCCGATATCTGACGGAAGTATGCGTTGCCCCAGATAAGCCAAGCCAATTGCAACCCCCGCTTGAGGAACCAATGCCAGACCCAAATAGCCGCGAGTGGTTTTGTCGGTCTTGGCTGCTAGACACCCCAAGAATGCGCCAACATACTTTCCAGCGATTCGAACGAAAAAATACCCTACACCGACAAGCCCAAATGTCGCAAGGGCGCCTATATCCAGTTTCATTCCGGATACTACAAAGAAAAGCGACATGATCGGCGGAGAAAAACGGTTGAGTTGGCGGTAAAGCTCCTTATCTTGGGTCCTATTTATATAGACTGCGCCAAATACCATGCATGACAATAGCGGAGATATCTGAAGCACCGAGCATAAGCCTGAGAGCCCGAGAAGCAGTGCAATTGCCAGTATCAAACGGTTATCTGAGCTTCTGGCCGGTGTCAGCAATCTACTCAGTATGACGCCGAACAAGAAACCTATTCCCATTGCTCCGACATTGTGCAGAAGCGGAAGCGCGAGGTCAAGATATGAAAACGCTCCTGTTTCCCTTCTGTTGATGAGTGCCACAACTATGCTGAATGTGAGTAGGCAAACAACATCATCAAACGCTACGATTTGCAGCAGGGTGTTCACAAATTCTCCACGTGCATGATATTGGTTTATCGTCATGATCGTGCTGGCCGGCGCAGTGGAAGTTGCGATTGCCCCCAGCAACAAGGATAGCGGCCAGCCCAACAGGAAGATATAATGCATAGAGACTGTGACCAACACACCTGCCAACAGTGACTCAAACAAAGTAATGACAACCACTTTGATGCCGGCTTCCCGAAGGGTTTCTCTCTTGAAAAACCTTCCTACCCCAAATGCAATAAGCGCCAACGCTATGTCTCCCACAAACCCCATGCGTTCTACCAGATATGCTGGTATGATTCGAAGGCAATAGGGGCCTATCAGTATGCCGGCAACAATATACCCGCTCACATTAAGGTGGACCCCTTTGTCAAGACACTGTTAATGGGTTTGCTAAGCAACGCCCTCCAGACTTCGTAATGGTCACTACGGTCCGCGCTATGGCCTGTCGGGCCGTCAAGCGGATCCGGGCGGGCTCCGGCTCCAACATGTCCCATGCCTTGCTCGCTCGGGTATCGATGTCGGGGCGGGCGCAGGTGTCATACGGGCGGC